>NZ_JBIUHC010000071.1:0-52326 GCF_044627735.1 Cupriavidus sp. CuC1
GGTGTCCATGGCCGCGCCCGCCACGCCGGCGCGCGAGCCGATCGGCGCGCAGTCGCGCGCGCCCTGGCTGGCCGAAGCCGATTCGCAGGCCAACCCGACCGGGCCCAAGACCGCGCAGCAAGAACTCAACGAGATCGAATCCCAGCGCACCAGCACGCTCGCCGGTGGCCCCGTGCTACGCGGGCGCAATGGCGACTCCGGCATGAGCCAGCTCACCGAGATGCAGGTGGTGGCCGAGGCCAAGATGGCCGTCGGCAACGGCAAGCTGGTGGCGCGCGTGACCCCGGTCGCGCTCGACGCCGGCTCGGTCGGCAGCGACTACAACAGCGCCTCGCGCTTTGGCGGCGGCCCGCTGGCTTTCCCGGTGGGCGGCGCGCCCGTCAACCTGGCCAACACGCCACTGAAATCCACTTCCGCGGGCCCGCAGAACGCCTTTGGCGTGGCGGTTGGCGTGGCCTATGAATCGGACCGTTTCAAGGCCGACCTGGGCAGCACGCCGCTGGGCTTCCGCTACGCCGACGTCAACACCGGCGCGCGCCTCAACTTGCCGCTCACGCAACGCACCACGCTGTCGCTCGGCGCATCGCGCCGCCCCGTCACGGATAGCTTGCTGTCGTACGCGGGCGTGCGGGATGAGCGCACCGGCCTGCAATGGGGTGGCGTGATGAACACCAGCGCACGCGCCGACCTGGGCTGGGACGATGGCTTCTTCGGCATCTACGGCTACGGTGGCTACGGCTTGCTGACCGGGCACGACGTGAAGCGCAACACCCGCTGGGAAGGTGGCGGCGGCTTCTACCTGCGCCTGATCGACAACGCCGAGCAACGCCTGATGAGCGGCGTCAACTTCACCTCGATGGGGTACGCGGATAACCTGCGCTACTTCACCTTCGGCCAGGGCGGCTATTTCAGCCCGCAGACCTATTTCGCCGTGACCGTGCCGCTCTCGCTGGCAGGGCGCAGCGGCCGGCTGGCCTACAATGTGCGCGGCGCGCTCGGCATGCAGGCCTTCCGCGAGGATGCATCGGACTATTTCCCGACCGATGGGGCGGCCCAGGCCGCCGCCAATGCGACGGTCGCCACGGCCAACGGCAAGGGCCTTACCAACTCCACCTCCGCAGTCTATCCCGGCCAGTCCAAGACCGGCCTGGCCTACAATCTGGTTGGCTCGGTGGAGTACCAGGCAGCCCAGCAGCTGTTTGTCGGTGGCCTGCTCGGCATCGACAACGCGCGCGACTATCGCCAGTGGTATGCCGGCGTCTATGTGCGCTATGCGTTGCAACGCCAGACCGGGCTGATCGCGTTCCCGCCGGTGGCGCCGCAGTCCGCTGTAGGCCCGGCGCCGTTCTGAGGGGCGCGCAACGGATGAATCAATCAAGTGAAGCGCAGCCAGGCGGCTGCGCAAAGGAAGGCCATCATGGGTGAAGCAAAACAACGGGGCAGCCAGGCAGAGCGTGCCGACCAGGCCCGCGCGCGGCTCGAAGGCATGCGGCCCGCGCAACTGGTGTGCGGCGCATGCAAGACGGCGTTCAGTACCTTCGATGCCATCGACGCGCCCAACCTGCGCGGCATCGATGCCGTGTTTGGCGGGCAGTGCCCGAACTGCGGCAACGATGTGCTGGTGTTCAAGGGCGAGCCCAACGCCGTGGCGGATGCCATGGTGGCATGGGAGCGGATGATGGGCGCGGATACCAAGCTGGGCTACCAGTCGCGCGACGGCAAGCACGTGCCGTTCGAAGAAGGCAAGTAAGCCAGCTAAGTCAGCTGTCCAGCAGTTCCGGCGGCCCCATCTCGAAGCGGCCCCGGCCCGCCGCCTTGGCGCGGTAGAGCAGGGTATCGGCCTGGCGCATCAGTTCCTGGTCCGGCATGGGCGCGCCCTTGTAGAGCGCCACGCCAATGCTCACATCCACATCGGCAAACACGCCGTCGATGAAAAAGCGCCGGCTCACCGAATGCATGATGGCCTGCGCAATGCGCTGCGCATTGGCCGCGCCGCCGATATCCTCCAGCACCACCGCGAACTCGTCGCCGCCCAGGCGCGCCACCGTGTCGCGCTCGCGCACGCAGCGCTGCAGGCGTCGCCCGAAGGCTTGGAGCAGCAGGTCGCCGGTGATGTGGCCGTGGAAGTCGTTGACCGCCTTGAAGCGATCCATGTCCAGGTAGAGCAGCGCCATGAGCCGGCCTTCTTCGCGGCTGCGCCCCATGGCGGCCTGCAGCAGCGCCTCGAACGCGCTGCGGTTGAGCAGCTGGGTCAGGTGGTCGAGCCGGGAGATGCGCGATAGCCGCAGGGTCTCCAGCTTGCGCTGGGTCACGTCCTGCACATGTACATGCACGCCCACCACGTGGCTGCCGTCCGCGCTCCACTCGGGGCGCAGATTGATTTCCAGGCAGTGGTACTCGGGTTCGGTCTCCTCGATCTCGAACGTCGCCGCGGTGCCTGCCAGCGCCTTTATCAGGAATGGCCGGGCGCGCGCGTAGCGGATCTCGCCAATCACCTCGCGCACGGTCATGCCGCGCAGCGCCTTCACGGGGATGCCATAGGTCCGCTCGTAGGCGAGGTTGTTGAAGACATAGCGCTCGTCGGGGCCAACAAAGGCCAGCAGCGCGGGCAGTGTATCGGTGACTGCGCGCAGCTGGCGCTCGCTCAGGTCAAGCTGCTCGCGCCGCTCGCGCACGTCATGCATCAACTGCACGAAGGCACGGGCCAGGTCGCCGATCTCGTCATGCTGCTGTGCCGGCAGTTTTTCGTAGGCAGAGAGGTCGTGCGCGCTGTCGCTTACCACCTGGTGCAGGCGCGTGAGTGGCGCCAGCAGGTAGCGCAGCGTCAGCCAGATCAGCAGGGCCACCACCGCCAGCGACAACAGCGCCAGCGTGAGGAAGCGCCTTTGCATGGCGTGCAGCGGCGCAAAGGCTTCCTGCGCGGGCAGCACCGCTACCAGCTCCCAGCCAGTGCTCTCCATCAGGTAGCGCGAGATCAGCGGCCTGGCGGGCGAGAGAAATTCGATACGGCCGCTGCGCTCGTCGACGCCGCAGGCGTCTCCCAGCGCGCGGGCCGGTTGCGTGGCCTTGGCCGGATCGGGGTGGCGCACATAGACCGGCTTCCGCCCTCCCGATACCAGGCAATAGAAGCCGGTGGTGCCGAGCCGGTTGTGGGTGATCTCCACCAGGAAGTTGGCGCTCGACAGGTCGAGCCAGCCGCCCAGCAGGCCGAGGAATTCGCCTTGCTGCGAGACGATGGGCACCGCCATCAGCACGCCGGTCGCGCCATTGAAGCGAGCGCGGATAGGCGGGGTGATCACGGGCTCAAGGGTACGCGCGGCTTCGCGGAAGTAGTCACGGTCAGCGATGTTTATCGGCACGCCATCCTGTGCCAGGACGCGGCCCTGGGCATCGGCCACCATGAACGCATTGAAGGTGCCGGGCACGGGAATCCGCCGCTCCAGCAGGCGGTGCAGCTCGGCGCCGGGGCGGGAGAGCTCGCCGGCCAGTTGCGGCGCCACGTGGGACAGCAGGGTGATGCGGTCCTCCATGGCGGTGTCGAGCTGGTCCGCGGCGAGCTTGACGATGGAATCCTGCTGGTCTTGCAGCGCGGCGCGCAGGTCGTCGTGTGCGTAATAGAGCGATGCCAGCACGATGCCGGTACCAAGCACGGCGGCAAGCGCCGTGGTAATCAGCGCGAGACGCGCCTTCAGGGAAAGCGAAACTTGGGGCATGCGAGCCGGCGGTGTCGTGGGACGGCGCGCGCCTTCTGGACGGCCGGCCCGCATGGTTGCCGGGAGTCGGGCTTCGGCAGGCTTGCGGGCCCGCCAACCCTACCACAAGCGCTAGCCCCGCGCGAGTCCGGCAGGGGCGCGCGCGCGCCGCGCCCGCCAGCGTGTGGCGCCGCACGTTACGGCGGCACGCCGGGGGTGGGCGAGCCTTTGCCGCCACGGTATAGTGGGCCGTCGCCCGGCGGCGGCAGGGCGAGGCCACCGAGGGCTCCCATCCGCACCCCCAATTCATGAAACTGCCCTCAATTTCGCCAGTCCTGCTGTCCCTGCTGGTCGCCGCGGCCGGCGCTCTGGCGACTGGCGGCGCCTGGCGTAGCATGCATGCACTCGAGCGCGAGGTGGCGCGCGACGATTTCGAGGCGGTGTTCTCGCCGGTCTTCTCCGGCTTGCAACGGCGCCTGCAGGACAACGAGCAACTGCTGCGCGGCACCACCGGGCTGTTCGCCGCCGATCCCGCCCTCACCCGCGAGCAGTGGCGCAACTACCTGTACACCACCCAGCTGGATGACCTGCCGCCCGGCACCCATTCGATCGGCTATGCGCGCCTGACCCCGCCAAGGGAGCTCGACTGGCTGGTCGAGACGATACGCCGCCAGGGCCAGCCCGGCTTCGAGGTGTACCCGCTGGGCCCGCGTGACGTGTATGCGCCCGTGGTATATGTCGAGCCCTTTGCCGGGCGCATCACGCGGGCGCTTGGCTTTGACATCATGTCCGATCCCGTGCGCCGTGCTGCCGCCGAGGCTGCACGCGATAGCGGCGAGGCGCGCCTGAGCGGCGGCGTGGAACTCACGCGCGAGAACGAGACGCAGGCGCCGCAGCGTGGCGCGGTGCTGTACCTGCCGGTGTACGGCAGCGGCCTGCCCCTGAACACCCCCACCCAGCGGCAGCAGGCCGTGACCGGCTATGTCTACACGTCCCTGCGCCTGGGAGACCTGCTGCGCGGGGTCAGCCTGCCAGCGGCTGGCACCTTGTCGCTGCTGCTCTATGAAGGCCGCGACACCAGGCCCAGCGCGCTCCTGGCCGGTGACGCCGAGCCCGTGCCGGCTGGCGCGCCAGCCCCGGCGCCGCTGCTGCAGGCCGAACGCGAGCTGAACTTTGGCGGCCGGATCTGGACCTTGCGTGGCGCCACCACGCCGGCGTTCGATTCGGCGCATCGCCCGCGGCGCTCCATGCTGACTCTGGCGGGCGGCACGGTGGGCACGCTGTTGCTAGCCTGGATTGTGTTTGGGCTGGCGCGCCAGCGGCGTAGGGCGTGGCAACTCGCGGCGCGGGCGCGCCAGGGCCGGCAGGCGGATGGCGCCTTGCAGCGCGCGGGCCTGGCCAGCGCCAGCGATGCCTTCCTGGTGTGCGATGCCGGTGGCCGTGTCCAGATCGCCAGCGCGGCGGCCACTGCGCTGTTCGGCAAGGCGCCGGACCAGTTCGCCGGCACCGCCATCGCCACCTTGCTGCCCGATGCCGCCACGCTGGCCGCGACGGCGCTGGAGGGGCGGCTGGAGAGCCACGCCCGCAGGTCCGACGGCACGACCATTCCCGTGCGCGTGGCCGTGGCGCCGGTGCCCGCCGCCGGGCCCGGCCGGGTGCTGTGGGTGGTGACCGACCTGAGCGCCATCCGCCGTGCCGAGCTTGCCGCCGCCCAGACGGCCGAGCGCAGCGCGCGCGTGCTCGATCACACCGCGCTGTGCGTCATCACCTTTGACCGCAACGGCACGGTGACCGGCATCAACCGCGCCGGCCAGCGCATGCTGTGGTACCAGGCCAGCGAGGTGGCCGGTCGCATGCGCTATCTGGATTTCCTCGATCCCAAGGAGGTCGTGGCACGCGCTGCCGTGCTCACCAACGAGCTGGGCGAGCCGGTGGCCCCCGGCTTGGCCGCCGTGGTCGGCAAGGCCCGGCTCGGGCTGGCCGACGAACAGGAGTGGACCTATGTGCGCAAGGGCGGCTCGCGCCTGCCGGTGCAACTGACGCTGACCGCGCTGCCCGAGGCGCGCGTGTCCGGCGGCACGGGGGACGCGCCCGAGCCGGCCCTCG
This sequence comes from Cupriavidus sp. CuC1, assembly GCF_044627735.1. Lineage (NCBI taxonomy): Bacteria > Pseudomonadati > Pseudomonadota > Betaproteobacteria > Burkholderiales > Burkholderiaceae > Cupriavidus > Cupriavidus sp. CuC1. The sequence continues at coordinate 5,799 of NZ_JBIUHC010000071.1, forward strand.
CTGGCGAGGCCGCCATCGGGGGCCTGGATGCCGGCGGCTATCTCGCCATCGCGCACGACCTGACGGAGCGCAAGCGGGCCGACGAATACATCCGGCACCTTGCGCATCACGACGCCCTCACAGGCCTGCCCAACCGCGCCGAGCTTCATGCACGCACGGAACTGGTGCTGCAGCGCGCGCTGCGCAAGGGCGAGCGCATTGCGCTGCTATTGCTCGATCTCGATCAGTTCAAGCGCATCAACGAATCGCTGGGCCACCACATCGGCGATGAGGTCCTGCGCATCGTGGCCGATCGTCTCAAGGCCGCGGTGCGCCACGCCGACCTGGTCGCCCGCATGGGCGGCGACGAGTTCGTGGTGGTGCTCGACCCCTTGAGCCAGGACAGCGAGGCCGAACTGGTCGCCGCCAAGATCCTGGCTCGCTTGTCGGAAGACCTGCAGCTGGGCAACCAGCGCCTGCGCGTGACGCCCTCGATCGGCATGGTGCTGTGCCCCGACGACGGCGATAACCTTGCCGACCTGCTCAAGAATGCCGATGCTGCCATGTACGCGGCCAAGCGCCGCGGCGGCGCGCAGCTCAGCCGCTTTTCCAGCGAGATGGCCGAGGCGTCGATGGCACGGTTCACCATCGAGGGGCTGCTGCGGCGCGCGCTGGCCACGCAAGCGTTCAAGCTGCGCTACCAGCCCATCGTCGATGCGGCCACGTTGCGCATTACCGGCGTGGAAGCGCTCATTCAATGGGAAACCCCCGAGCGCGGCGTGATCCCGCCGGCAGAGTTCATCCCGATTGCCGAGCAGAGCGGCCTGATCATGCCGCTGGGCGAGTGGATTCTGGCCACGGCCTGCCGCGAGATCCAGCAGTTGCGCAGCGAGCTTGGCGTGGAGCTGGATGTGGCGGTGAACATCTCGCCGCTGCAACTGCGCCAGGAAGGGTTTCCCGCCATGGTCACGCAGTGCCTGGCGGCCGCAGGCCTGCCGGCTTCGAGCCTCACCATCGAGGTGACGGAGGGCATCCTGATCGAGGGCGGCAGCAAGACCATCGACACCTTCGAGCGCGTGCGCGCGCTCGGCGTGGGATTGTCGATCGACGATTTCGGCACGGGTTATTCGGGCCTGGGCTACCTGACGCGGCTGCCGATCGACAAGCTGAAAATCGACAAATCCTTCGTCGACGACGTGGCGCACGAACAACATCACCAGGCCGTGGCGGCCGCCATCATCACCCTTGGCCACCAGCTGCACTTGCAGGTGGTGGCCGAAGGCGTGGAGTCGCCCGCGCAGTTTGCGTTCCTGCGCGAGCACGGCTGCGATGCCGTGCAGGGCTACCTGTTCTGCCAGGCGGTGCCGCTTGCCGGCCTGATGGAGATCTGCGCGGCAGGCGGGGAAGCGGCCATGCAGGCCTACGCGCAACGGGTGCCGGCAGCGCCCTGAGGCGCACCCCCAAAATCCGCCAATACCTGCATCGGGATTCTTTGCCCAACTGCCACACGGCTGGCATGCGCCGCTCCTATGCTGCCCGCTGTTATCAAAGCGCAGAGGGTTGTCCATGCAAGCAGGTGAGTCCGCGCCGGGCCGCGCGTTCCTGGCGGTCGAGCAGGTAGGCAAGCGTTTCGCGGGGGCGGGAGGGTTCCAGGCGCTGGACGGCGTTTCGCTGTCGGTGGCGCAGGGGGAACTGCTGTGCCTGCTGGGTCCTTCGGGTTGCGGCAAAACCACTTTGCTGCGCATCATCGCGGGGCTGGAGCGCGAGGACACAGGCCGTATCCACGCCGGCGGGCGCGAGCTGACCGGCTTGGCGCCGCAGGCGCGCGACTACGGCATCCTGTTCCAGTCCTATGCGCTGTTTCCCAATTTGTCGGTGGCCCAGAATGTGGCCTACGGGCTGCAGGGCCGAGGCATGGGACGCGCGCATCGCGAGGCCCGCGTCGAGGAAATGCTGTCGCTGGTAGGCCTGGCAGGCAGCGAGCGCAAGTTCCCCGGGCAGCTCTCGGGCGGCCAGCAGCAGCGCGTAGCACTGGCGCGCGCGCTGGCGCCGGCCCCATCGCTGCTGCTGCTCGACGAGCCGATGTCGGCACTCGACGCGCGGGTGCGCGAGCATCTGCGGCTGGAGTTGCGTCAGTTGCAGCGGCGCCTGAACGTCACCACCGTCATGGTCACGCATGACCAGGATGAAGCCATGGCGATGGCGGACCGCATCGCCGTGATGGAGGGCGGGCGCATCGCCCAGGTCGGCACGCCCGGCGAGATTTACGAGCGCCCGGCCTCGGCCTTCGTGGCCGAGTTTATCGGCCAGGCCAACTGGCTGGATGGCCGCCTCAGCGGGCGCGATACCTTCAGCGTGGGCGAGCTCGACCTGGCCGTATCCCCGGCCCGTGCCGGCGAGGTAGCCGATGGCGCAGCCCGGCTGTGCTGCCGCCCGGAAGCCATTCGCCTACACCCCTTGGAAGGCGAGCCCAACCGCCTGCTGGCGCGCATTGTCGACCAGACCTATCTGGGCAGCCGTTACCGCCTGATGCTGGAGGCCGACCGCCTGCCGGGCCAGACGCTGTTTGCCGATGTGCTGCGCGAGGAGCGCCACCTGCTGCCGGCGCCGGGCAGCCACAAGTTCTGGGTGTCGCTGCCCAGCCAGGCGCTGCAGGTGTTCGCATGACGCGCGCATTGCCCGCGGCCGCAGCGAAGGCCGATAGCGATGCCACCGTCAGTCGCGGGCGTGCCGCCGTCAGCGCGGCGGACCGCATCGCGCATGCCGCACCCGCCGCGATGAAGTGGCTCTGGCTTGCCGGGCTGGCCGTGGCGCTGGTGCTGCCGCTGCTGGGGCTGTTTGGCCAGGCTTGGTTCGACGAAGCCGGGCGTTGGGCCTTGCCCGCGCGCGCAGCCGAGCTTGTCGCCAATCGGAATTTCCTGCCGCTGCTGGGACGCAGCCTGGCCGTCTCGCTGACCGTGGCCGCGCTGGTGGTGCCGCTGGCCTTCGGGTTTGCCTACGCGTTGCAACGCTCCCGCATCGCGTTCAAGCCGCTCTGGCGGGGCATTGCGTTGCTGCCGCTGTTTGCCCCCTCGCTGCTGCCGGGCATCGCGCTGGTCTACCTGTTCGGCAACCAGGGCGTCTTCAAGGGCGCATTTGGCGCCGGCGGCATCTATGGCTTCTGGGGCATCGTGCTGGGCGAGGCCTTCTATACGTTTCCCCATGCGCTGATGGTGCTGATGGCCGCGCTCTCGCTGGCCGACGCGCGCCTGTACGAGGCCGCGCGCGCCATGGGCGCTTCCGCCTGGCGCACCTTCCTCACGGTGACGCTGCCGGGCGCGCGGCATGGCCTGTTTGGCGCGGCCTGCCTGGTGTTCACACTGGTGGTGACGGATTTCGGCGTGCCCAAGGTGGTGGGCGGCGGCTATCCGGTGCTAGCGCTGGAAGCCTACAAGGCCGTGGTGGGGCAACAGCAGTTCGCGCGCGGCGCGCTGATCGGCATGCTGCTGCTGTTGCCGGCGCTACTGACCTTCGGCGTGGATATCGCCATGCAGCGCCGGCAGCGCGCGCAGATGTCGAGCCGCGCCCAGGTCTATGTGCCGGGCCGCGACGTGCTGCGCGACGCTTGCTGCACGCTGGTGGTGATGGTGATCGGCGCCGCCTTGCTGACCATGCTGGCGGCGGCGGTGGGCGCTTCGCTGGTCAAGCTGTGGCCGTACAACCTGCAGCTCACGCTGGCGCATTATGACTTCGACAATATGGATGGCGGCGGCTGGCTGGCCTACCGCAACAGCCTGCGCCTGGCCGCGCTGACCGCGCTGGCCGGCACGCTGGCGATCTTCTTCGGCGCCTGGCTGACCGAGCGCACGCGCGGGCCGGCCTGGCTGCACGGCGTGCTGCGCGCCGGCTTTGTGTTGCCGATGGCGGTGCCCGGCCTGGTGCTCGGGCTGGGCTATGTGTTCTTCTTCAACGCGCCAATCAATCCGCTGCACGCGCTCTACGGCACCATGACGCTGCTGGTGATCTGCAACGTGGCCCACTTCTACACCACTGGCCATCTCACCGCCGCCGCCGCGCTGCGCCAGCTCGATGCCGAGTTCGAGGCCGCCGCGCTGTCGCTCGGCGTGGCGCCGCTGGTCACCTGCTGGCGGGTGACGGTGCCGATCTGCCTGCCCGCGCTGATCGATATCTTCCGCTACCTGTTCGTCTCGGCAATGACCACGGTATCCGCGGTGATCTTCCTCTACAGCCCCGATACCGTGCTGGCCGCGATCTCGGTGCTGAACATGGACGACGCCGGCGACACCGCGCCCGCCGCGGCCATGTCCACCCTGATCCTGCTGACCTCGGCACTGGCCTGCCTGCTGCTGATGGGCGCCGCGCGCGGCTGGCTGCGCCGCACGCAAGCCTGGCGCGCGCCGGCGCCTTGATTTGCCATCGCTCACAAGCCCCGGCGCCACGACACGCATTTCACGACCCGAATTTCACGACACGCCTTCCAAGGAGAAACCATGACTCACCTGTTCCGCACCGCCACCGCCGTGGCCGCCTTCGCGCTGCTTGCAGGCGCCGCCCATGCCAATACTGTGCTGACGGTTTACACCGCGCTGGAGGCCGACCAGATCGCCGCCTACAAGGCCGCGTTCGAGAAGGCCAACCCGGACATCGAGATCAAGTGGGTGCGCGACTCTACCGGCATCGTGACCGCCAAGCTGCTGGCCGAGAAGGCCGCGCCGCGCGCCGACGTAGTGTGGGGCCTGGCCGGTTCCAGCCTCGCCATCCTCGACAAGGAAGGCATGCTGCAGCCGTACGCGCCGAAGAACCTGGCGGCGGTGGACGCGCAATACCGCGGCGCCGCCAACCCGCCGGCATGGGTCGGCATGGACGTATGGGGCGCGGCAATCTGCTTCAACACCATCGAGGCGCAAAAGCAGGGCCTGCCCAAGCCCACGTCGTGGGCCGACCTGACCAAGCCGGTATACGCCGGCAAGATCGTCATGCCGCATCCGGCGTCGTCGGGCACCGGTTACCTGGACGTCAGCGCCTGGCTGCAGATGATGGGCGAGCAAAAGGGCTGGTCCTACATGGACGCCCTGCACAAGAACATCGGCCTGTATACGCACTCTGGCTCCAAGCCTTGCAAGATGGCGGCACAGGGTGAGTTCCCGATCGGCATTGCGTTCGAGTACCGCGCCATGAAGTCCAAGAAGGAAGGCGCGCCGATCGACATCGTGCTGCCGTCCGAAGGGCTGGGCTGGGACATCGAGGCTACCGCGATCATCAAGGGCACCAAGAACCTGGATGCGGCGCGCAAGCTGGCCGACTTCTCCGCATCGTCCGACGCCATGGCGCTGTACGAAAAGAATTTCGCGGTGCTGGCCATCCCGGGCATCGCCAAGCCGGACCCGCTGCTGCCGGCCGACTACGAGAAGCGCCTGATCAAGAACGACTTCACGTGGGCCAGCGCCAACCGCGACCGCATCCTCGCCGAGTGGAGCAAGCGCTACGAAGGCAAGGCCGAGAAGAAGTAAAACCCGGCGATCAGCGTCAGCCGGCAAGCCCGGGAAAGCGGTGCGCAATCAAGCGCGTGCTGCTTGTCCGGGCGCTTTCATTGACGCAAAGCATGGTGGTCCACGCAGAAACGGGTACGTTATTCGTCGCATGAGGAGTTGCGGCAAAACGACCCCGTTTGGGCGTTTTTGGCAGGCATTGTGCGGGGGAAATGTGAGGGGAGACGAGGGCGTGAATGCGGACGCAAACCGCCCCGATGCGAGCGCCAGGCGCTGCGCATAGGCGGCCGAGCCTGGCCGCCGTGCTGGCAATCAGTTGTGGGAAGCTTCCGAGGGATCGTTGCGCGAGTGCAGGCGGCGATACAGGTCGTCCACATGGCTGCGGCTGCTGCGCAACTCTTCCCGCCCACGTTCCGTGATCAGGTAGACGCGCCCGATGCCGTCACGCAGGACGCTTTCCATGTAGCCTTCCATCTGCAAGGCGCGCAGCAAGGGACGGACGGTGCCAATGTCCACCTGGAAGCCGTACTCCATCAGCATCTCGGCGAGCATGGCCACGGTGGCCGGCACCTCGACGGCGAATTGGAGGACGTAAATGCGGGCTAGCAAGCCAAGGAACTGTCGTTTCATGACGGTGCAAACGCGGCATCTCGCATTGTGGTTGACGTTGTTTTATAGTTGTGAACTCTGCGCCGCAAAAAAAGAAGCCGCCACGTGAGTGGCGGCTTGTCGGGAATGCGTCGGAGGGGTCAATTAACTCTGGCGCAGATCAGATTTTAAAATAACTAAACACGACTTGTCACGCAACTAGTGTAGCTGTCCCCTCTTTGGTAGGGTGCCTGCGTGGTGATTCTGCTTAAAGTGGATAATGATCCGCTCGTTTGCGGCTGTTTCAGACAGGGAGATGTCCGAAACCAGCTAGCGGCCCCAATGCCGTCGGGGTTTAATCCGGGCACCCCATCCTCGTCTTCCCTCCCCGCCATGAAACCCGCCGACCTGATTCGCCTGCTCAGCCTTGCCGCCATCTGGGGCGCCAGTTTCCTGTTCCTGCGGATCGGCGCACCCGTGCTGGGCCCCCTGACCGCCGCCTTCCTTCGTGTGTTGATCGGCGCGCTCACGCTGGCGGCCTGCCTGATGATGATGCGCATGCGCTTGGACATGCGCGGAAAGTGGCGCCAGGTCATGGCGCTGGGCGTGATCAACTCCGGTATCCCGTTTGCCATGTACTCGTTCGCGGCGCTGTGGCTGCCGGCCGGATACTCCGCGGTGTTCAATGCCATGACGCCGCTGATGGGCGTGCTGATTGGCGCGCTGTGCTTTAGCGAGCGCCTGACGCTGGCCAAGGCCGGCGGGGTTGTGCTCGGCGTTGCCGGCGTGGCGGTGCTGACCCGCACCGGCCCGGTAGCGTTCTCGCCCCAGGTGCTGCTCGGCGCCGCCGCCTGCCTGGTGGCGACTGCCTGCTATGGCTTGGCGGGCTTCCTGGCGCGGCGGTGGATCACTGCGCAGGGCGGCCTGGACAGCCGGCTGGTGGCAACGGGCAGCATGTTTGGCGCCACCCTGTTCCTGTTGCCGTTCAGCGCGGTAGCGCTGCTGCGCGAGAACACGCTGCCGGCCGCAGGGCCGGGCGTGTGGATGGCGATGCTGGGGGTGGGGATGGTCTGCACGGCCATTGCGTACATCCTGTACTACCGCCTGATCGCCGACCTGGGCCCGGTCCGCTCGCTGACCGTGACTTTCCTGATCCCGCCGTTTGGCATCGTCTGGGGCGCCATTTTCCTTGGCGAGCAATTGTCGTGGGCACACGCCGGCGGCGGGGCCCTGATCGGGATGGCGGTCTGGCTGGTGCTGCGCCCCGCCGCCCCGGCTGCGAGCGGGAATGCGGCGGTGCCGGGGCCGGGCCGGCCCTGAAGGCGGAAGGCTCTAGCTTGCCGCGCTTCCCGTGCTTAGCGGAAGCGGTAGGTCACCGCGCCCATGGTAGTCCACTGCTGGCGCCGCTCGGTGATCGGGCTGCTGGCCGCATCGCCCTGCAGCCGGGCAAAGGTCACTGAGGCCAGCGCGGACCAGTTGCGCGAGATCTCGTAGCTGACGATGCCATTCGCATGCCACTCGCGCAGGCCAGCCCCCACGGCATGCGTTTGCAGGCCGGAACGCGCGCTCTGCTCCGCCGTGACGCCGAAAAACGTCTGCATGTACTTGCCGTTGGTCCAGGTCAGCCCTGGCCCCAAAGTGAATAGCCACTTACCCGCTGGCAGGCTGAACAGCACATCCCCATTGGCAATCAGGCCCTGGCCCTGGCCCGCGATATCCTGCGCCACATCCGCCGAGAACGTCACGAACGATACCTGTGCCTGTGCGAACGCGCGCGCCCGCATGGTCATGTTGACATCGCCCAGGCCCTTCAGCCGGCTGTCATCCTTGCTCTTGCGCCAGGTCGGGTCGAACTGGAAGTCTGCGCCAATCTGCCAGATATCGTTGTTGACCGCATAGACCCCGAGCAGGTCGAAGCCGCGCGAGAAGAAGCGGCCGCCGTAGTCGATGTCCTGGTAGATGATCGGATAGACGAGCGACTTGCGGGAGCCGGGGAAATCCGGCGCAACGTAAATGCCCGGGCCGGCGGAGATCTTCCAGTTACTGGCGGGGGCGCTGGTGGCCGGGACGTCAGGCGCTGCCCAGGTGGCTGTGGTACCCAGGGCGAGGGCTAGAGCCAGGAATGCGGGGCGGGGCGCGAAGTGGATGGGCATTTGGACGCGGGGCGGGTTGGGGTGGGGCCGCGCTGCGCGCGGGGGCTAGCGGGGGATTTTAACTGGAGGGGGGATTTGGTGGGGGGATGGGTGGGCGACTGCAGCTTAACGTCAAGGACAACTGCAACTGCAACTGCAACTGCAGTTTCACCTCCCCTGCGGGGAGGCGACCTACTTTCTTGTCTCGCCAAGAAAGTAGGCAAAGAAGGCGACCCGGATGGGGCGAAAGACTCCTCGTCGTCAGGCAAAAAGAGCGGCCGGGGGCCAAACTCACATCGCCTTAAGGCGATGCTCAGACATGGCCCCCTCTTTTCCGCTCTTTTCGCCCGACGACGAGGCGCCCCATAACGGGAGATGAAAACCTTGACGGCTCGCTGCGCATCACGGGCGGGTGATTTCCGCCTGGGGGCGGTAATCACGGCTACACCGGCCCGTTGATTTGGGGATATCGCGAGTCGTGGGGGGGCACTCTCACCTATGTGCTTGAACTCGAGTGTTACCTATGTGAGTGAACTGTGCCGGTGGCTCAAGCCAGGCTTAAGCCGGGTTCGCTCATGTTCATTCGCTCGACATTGAAGCGCTCCCTGACCATAACCACCACCCTGCGTACCAGTGCCAGGCTCCTGATCGCTTCTTCGTCGCTCCGGCCAGGGAAATCCACTTCCGCGCTCCAGTTGCAGCCGGTGTGATCCGGCCGATGCACGCATACCGCGTGCAACTGGCAGCCGTGGCATCCGGGCTGCTCGCTCAGGCAATCGTTGAGCAGGCGCTTGAGTTCGGTCAGGGGTTTGGTCTGGCGATCCACGATGGACTCCGGGTGCGCGCCGGCGCCCGCGTTGGACGGGACGGGCGAGGCCGTGGTTCCGACATCGGGAGGCGGTGGAACTAGGGCCGTATCAGTTGATGGATTTGTCGGCCCGGCATTCAGGGCAAAGGCCGTATAGCACCAGCATGTGCTCGCGCAGCACGAAGGCATTGGCGGTGGCCACTGCGCGCTGGCGGATTTCGATGGCTTCGTCGCGAAACTCTTCCACGCGGCCGCAGGCGACGCAGATCAGGTGGTCGTGGTGGCCGCCTTCGTTGAGCTCGAACACCGCGTGATCGGCTTCGAAGCTGTGGCGCAGCAGGATGTTGGCCTGCACCAGCTGGTTGAGCACGCGGTAGATCGTCGACAAGCCGGCGTCGACTTCCTGCGCCAGCAGGATGCGGTAGACGTCTTCGGCGCTAAGGTGGCGCCGCGGGCTGGCACGGAAGACTTCCAGCACGCGAACGCGCGGTGACGTTGCCTTGAGTCCGGCGCGCTTGAGATCAATGGGTTCGGTACTGTCGAGAGGCATCAGCATGCTGCGGCTTCGCGCCCGCACGGGGCGCATCAATCGGAAATGAAGGTGCTCGGGCCGGCTGCGCCGTCACGCGCATTGGGCGGATGTTCGCATTGCCAACCGTAGGAGTGCAGCGGGCGGCTTCCTGGAAGGAAGGCCGCCCGCTGCGGCAAGCCGTGGTGCACGGCTCGCGGAATAAAAAAATGGCTTGGCTTGTCGGCCGAAGAGCCGATCGGGAAAGCGGGGTCTGGTTGCTTTCCCGATCCTCCGGTGACTGGCTACTGCCAAACGCTCCGCGGTACGGAGCGGTCCCCACAAAAGACGGTGATGGATGCCGCGTTGCGACACCGCAAAATTCTGGTTGCCGCGGACTTGCCGCTGGCCTAGCTGTGTTCTGGTGCCTGGCGCCGGGGCTTGTCTTGCTTGCCCGCGTCAGTCAGTGAAGCCATAGTAAATGGGAATTAATCTCATTACAAGAGAAATTTTCAACTTATTTCGGGAGGGCTTTGCAGGTGGCGCGGCCGAGGTAGAACCGCTGGGGAAGAAAACCGTGCGCCGGGCAGCGGGAAAGTCCCCGGCGCACGAGAAGCGCGCAGTGAAGCGCGCGAAGAACGGCGCCCGGCATGCCGAGCCCTGGGCGCCGCTGGTTACTGCCCTGTGCGGATTTCAGGCGCCCGCCAGCCGGAACGTGCCGACGGCCCGGTGCAGCGCATCCGCCTGGTCTTCGAGCGAGGCGGCCGCGGCGGCTGCCTGCTCCACCAGCGCGGCGTTCTGCTGCGCCATCTGGTCCATCTGTGTCACGGCCTGGTTGACCTGCTCGATGCCGCCGGTCTGCTCTTCGGTGGCGGCGCGCATCTCGCCCATCAGGTCGGTCACGCGCTTGACGGCTTCCACGATCTCATCCATGGCCTGGCCCGCGGTCTCCACCAGCGCTGAGCCGTCGTCCACGCGTTGCGCGGAGTTGCCGATCAAGGCCTTGATCTCCTTGGCGGCGGTGGCGCTGCGCTGCGCCAGGCTGCGTACCTCGCCGGCCACCACCGCGAAGCCGCGGCCCTGGTCGCCCGCTCGGGCGGCTTCCACCGCGGCGTTGAGCGCGAGGATATTGGTCTGGAAGGCGATGCCTTCGATCACGCCGATGATGTCGACCACCTTGCCGGAGGCGGCCTTGATCTCGCCCATGGTGTTGACCACTTTGCCCACGATGACACCGCCGCGCACCGCGATCTCCGATGCGCCCTCGGCCAGGCGGCTGGCCTGGCGTGCGTTGTCGGCGCTCTGGCGCACGGTGCCGGTGAGCTGTTCCATGCTGGCCGCGGTTTGTTCCAGCGATGCCGCTTGCTCCTCGCTGCGGCGCGACAGGTCGGCGTTGCCGGTGGCGATCTCCCGGGCTGCTCCGGCGATCGAATCGGCCGAGCCGCGGATGCTGCCGATGGCGCCGGTCAGGCGGGTTTGCATCTGCTGCATGGCGAACAGCACACTGTGGTTGTCGCCGGGAGCGGTGTGCACTTCGCTGGCCAGGTCGCCTTCGGCGATACGCGCGGCAATGCGCGAAGTCAGCGCCGGCTCTCCGCCCAGCTGTTTATGCAGGCCGTTGGCGATGCGCAGCACCACCACGGTCATCACCGTGCCGATGCCCAGCAGCAAGGCCAGCGACTTGAGCAGCGCCTGGCGGAATGCCGCGTCGATGTCGTCCAGGTAGACCCCGGCGATGAAATTCCAGTCCCACGGCTTGAAGTTCGCCACGTAGCTCATCTTGGGCTGCGGCGCTTCCGCGCCAGGCTTGGCCCACAGGTACTGCACGTAGCCTTGTCCCGCGCCCTTGCCGATCGCGGCGATATCGCGGAACAGGTAGGTGCCCTTCGGGTCCTTGGTGTCTTCCATGTTCTTGCCGTTCATCTCCGGCTTGAACGGGTGCATCACCACTACCGCATTGGAGTGCATCAGGGTGAAGTAGCCGTCCTCGCCAAAGCGCATGGCACGCACGCGCTCCAGGGCCTGCTGCCTGGCTTCTTCCATCGGCATCTTGCCACTGCGCCCCAGCGCCTCGTACGACTGCACCACGGACAGCGCGGTCTCGGTGACGTGCGCCAGGTCGAGCTTTTTCTCGGCCAGGCGCAACTCGCGCATCTGCCAGGCGTCCCATAGCGTCAGCCCGAGCAGGCAGACCCAGCTCAACAGCAATGGCAACAGCAACTTCTTCCTCAGGCTCAGGCGGTCCAGCATTCTCTCTCCCCCGTTTTCTAGGTATGGATTCACGGCACTGCTGACGCGATAACGGCGCGCGGGGAGGCAAACTTGACGCAGCGGGACTAGGGGGTTTCCTCAGGGCCGGCAAGGGATTGCAGGGCATTCGGCGCGGCGCGTGCGCATAGCCGCACAATGCTTTGGGCCTTGTGGATCACCGGGCACTTCGACAGCAGCAGGCGGCCCGGATCTCGATGCTTTGCTTTGTGCCGCTGTAATGCAACGTAACGGGCAACGGCCTGCCTTGCCATTGCAGTTTCAAATGAGAACCATTATCCTTTCGCCTTATTTGCCTGAACCGTCACCTGGCATAGGGCGCGGCACGTTCGCGCGGACGCGGCAAGCTGACCAGCGAGGCACCGGAGAAGCAGGTTGCCGGGTGCCGGAAAATCAACATGACTGAAACATCGCTAGGGGCCGGCCAGCAGCGCCGGGCCTTCTGGCTCAAACACCTGCATCAGTGGCACTGGATCAGTTCGGCAATGTGCCTGATCGGCATGCTGCTGTTTGCCGTGACCGGCTTCACGCTCAACCACGCCGGCCAGATCGAGGCGCGCCCGCAAGTGGTCAAGCGCACGGCGACGGCGCCGGCCAGCCTCACGGCAGCCCTGCGCAAGGCCACGCACGGCGACAAGGGCCCGGTGCCGGCGGCGCTGGGCGACTGGCTGTCGCAGGAACTCGATATCAACGCCAGTGGCCGCGAGGCCGAGTGGCAGGCCGATGAGGTCTATGTCGCATTGCCGCGCCCGGGTGGCGACGCCTGGGTCAGCCTGGCGCTGGACAGCGGCGAGGTGCAGTACGAGAAGACCACGCGTGGCTGGATCTCCTACCTGAACGACCTGCACAAGGGCCGCAACACCGGCCGCGCCTGGAGCCTGTTCCTGGATGTGTTCGCCGCGGCCTGCCTGATCTTCAGCGTGACCGGGCTGTTCCTGCTCAAGCTGCACGCCGGCGGCCGCATGGCGACCTGGCCGCTGGTCGGGCTGGGCCTGGTGGTGCCGCTGTTGCTGGCGCTGCTGTTCATCCACTAACGATCGCTTGATCCTGTTTACCGTTCTCAGACGAGGTCCCGTTATGCGTCGATTGCTTACCGTCACCCTTACCGGCATGGCCGCGGTGCCGTTCGCCAGCCCGGTCGTGGCGGCCGAAATGAACGTCAAGGTTGAGATCCCCCGCCTGAACGTGGCGGAGTATCACCGGCCCTATGTCTCGATGTGGATCGAGCGCGCCGACCAGAGCCCGGCCGCCACGCTGGCCGTCTGGTATGACGTCAAGCACAAGGACGGCGAAGGCACCAAGTGGCTCAAGGACATGCGCCAGTGGTGGCGCAAGGCCGGGCGCGACATGCAGATGCCCGCCGATGGCATCTCCGGCGCCACGCGCGCGGCCGGAGAGCACACGCTCACTTTTACGGATGCCAAGGCGCCGCTGGGCAAGCTGCCCGCCGGCGAGTACCAGCTCGTGGTGGAAGCCGCCCGCGAGGTCGGTGGCCGCGAACTGCTGCGCATGCCCTTTGCCTGGCCGCCCAAGGCAGCCGCCTCGGCCAAGGCCAAGGGCGAGCATGAGCTTGGCGGCGTCTCGGTCGACCTGAAGCCCTGAGCCCTGAGCCTCGAGCCCCGAGCCCCGAGCCCCGAGCGCCAGTGGCCCGAACCGCTGAACCAGCCCTGCATTCAATAGCAAGAGGAATAGGAACATGACGATGAAGACCTTCGCCACCAAACTGTCCGTCCAGGCCGCCGCGCTGGCCCTGGCCGCGCTGATGCCCCTGGCCGCCCACGCACACCGCCAGTGGCTGCTGCCGTCGGCTACCGTGCTGTCGGGCAGCGACCCGTGGGTGACCGTCGACGCCGCCGTGTCGAACGACCTGTTCTACTTCGAGCACGTGCCGCTGCGCCTCGACAACCTCGCCGTGACAGCACCGGACGGCGCCGCGGCCAAGGTCGAGAACGCGAGCACCGGCCGCTATCGCAGCACCTTCGACGTGCACCTGACCCAGCCCGGCACCTACAAGGTCGCCATGGTCAACCACGGCCTGTTCGCCAGCTACAAGGTGGACGGCCAGGCCAAGCGCTGGCGCGGTTCGCCCGAAGCCATCGCCAAGGAGGTGCCGGCCGGCGCGCAGGACCTGCAGGTGACGCAGGCCGATAGCCGGCTGGAAGCCTTCGTGACGGCCGGCAAGCCCACCGCCAAGGTGCTGCAGACCACCGGCCGCGGCCTGGAGCTGGCGCCCGTCACGCACCCGAACGACCTGGTCGCCGGCGACGCCGCCAGCTTCCGCCTGCTGCTCGACGGCAAGCCTGCCGCCAACGTCAAGGTCGCCGTGGTGCCGGGCGGCATCCGCTATCGCGACCAGTTGCAGGAGATGGCGTTCACCACCGACGCCGACGGCAAGTTCAGCGTCAAGTGGCCGGCCCCGGGCATGTACTGGATGGAAGCCGAGGTGCGAGATGACAAGGTTGCCATCAAGGAAGCCAAGACGCGCCGCGCCAGCTATGCGGCCACGGTGGAAGTGCTGCCGCAGTAAGCGCAATGCAACGCCGCCTGCACAAGCCCAGAGCCCCCAGCGGGCTTTTTGTGTTTCCGTAGTTTCCGCAGTTCCCTTCTCTTCGTCCCTTCAGGTCGTCTTTCAGGTTCGCCCGCATGCAGCGTGTCCTCGTTCCCCTCTCGCTCGGCGCCGCGCCGCCCGTGCCTGCCGCAGCGGCACGCCTGTGCCGCCTGCATGGCGAGACCATGGGCGCCACATGGTCGGTGGCGTGGGCCGCATCGCCCATGACAGTCGACGAAGACACGCTCGGCGCCGGCATCCGCGCCGTGCTGGCCGAGGTCATCGCGCAGATGAGCAACTGGGACCACGCCTCGGACGTGAGCCGCTTCAACCGCGCCGCGCCCGGCAACTGGCTGGCGCTGCCGGCCGACTGCTTCAGCGTGCTGAAGGCCGCGCTGCAAGTAGCGCGCGACAGCGGCGGCGCCTTTGACCCCAGCGCAGGGCCGCTGGTCGACCTGTGGGGCTTCGGCCCGGCGCCACGGCGTGCCGAAGCGCCCGCAATGGCGGCGCTGGAGCAGGCGCGCGCGCAATGCGGATGGCAGCGCATCGTGATCGACGAGGCCGGCAGCCGGGTGCTGCAGCCCGGCGGCATCCGGCTGGATTTCTGCGCCATCGCCAAGGGCTTTGGCGTGGATGCGGTGTCGCGTTACCTGAGCGCGCAAGGCATCGACAGCCATCTGGTGGAGATCGGCGGCGAGCTGCGCGGCCATGGCGTCAAGCCCGATGGCATGCCGTGGTGGGTAGCGCTGGAAACCCCGCCGGGCGGCGGCGGCGCGGGGCACGAGACGCTGGTCGCGCTGCATGGCTTGTCTGTTGCCACCTCGGGCGACTACCGGCGTTACTTCGAGAGCGGCGGCCACCGCTATGCCCATACGCTGGACCCGCGTACGGGCTATCCGGCCAGCCATGCGCTGGCCTGCGTCACCGTGCTGCACCCGCAATGCATGATGGCCGATGCGCTGTCCACCGCGCTGACCGTGCTGGGCCCGGAGGCCGGCATGGTGTTCGCCTGTCGCCATGCGCTGGCCGCGCGCTTCTTGATCCGCCACAGCGGCGGCTTCGACGAACGTTTGTCGCCGGCCTTCGAGGCCATGTTGTCATGACCACGCCTGATACCGCTTCCTCCCTGCCGATGGAAACGCCGGCCGCCGGCAGCCCGCGCCGGCAGAGCCTTGAAGGCCACGCCGGCAAGCGCATCCGGGTCCTCAATGCCATGATCCCGCTTGGCGCGCTTGCCGGCCTGGCTGGCATCGCCCTCGGCTTTCTCGCGCCGAGCCGCCCCGGCATGGCCGCCGGCGTGGTGATGGCCTATGCCGGCTTCTGTGCCGCCGTGATCGGCCGCCATCGCCAGCGGCATGCGCGCGCCGGCCAGCTGGCCGAGGCCAAGGAAGGCGCCACGGTCGTGGCCTACGCCAGCCAGAGCGGGTTTGCCGAGCAGCTTGCGCTGCAGACCGCGCAGGCGCTGCAGGATGCCGGCGTGCCCACGCAGCTGCTCTCGTTCGGCGAGCTGGATGCCGGCCGGCTCGCCAATTGCCGCCAGGCGCTGTTCGTGGTCAGCACCACGGGCGAGGGCGATGCCCCCGACAGCGCCTCGGGCTTTACGCGCAGGCTGACGGCCGCCGCCGGCGCGGGTGGCCTGCGCGAACTGCGCTATGGCATCCTCGCGCTTGGCGATCGAAGCTACGCCAACTACTGCGCCTTCGGCCACACGCTGTCGGCATGGATGCAGCGCCAGCATGCGCAGGCGCTCTTCGACATGGTGGATGTGGACAACGGCGACGCCGGCGCACTGCGCCACTGGCAGAACCATCTCAGCGCGCTCAGCGGCGGTGCGGAAATCGCCGACTGGGAAAAGCCGCGCTACGCCGACTGGCGCCTGCACGAGCGCCGGCTGCTCAACCCCGGCAGCCCGGGCTCGCCGGCCTTTCACCTTGCGCTGGTGCCTGCCTCAGTCGCCGAAGGCGCGCTGTCGTGGCAGGCCGGCGACATCGCCGAAATCGGTCCGCGTCTCGCGCCCTCCGAAGTCGCGCGCGTGCTGGCGAAACTCTCGCTGGATGGCGACACCGCAGTGCGTTGCGACGGCGCATCCACCACGCTGGCGCAAGCGCTTGCCACGCGCATCGTCCTGCCCGATCCGCATCTGGCCGCGCTGGCCGGCGTCACGCCGCAGCGGCTGGTGGATACGCTGCCGCTGCTGCCGCACCGCGAGTATTCGATCGCCTCGCTGCCGGGCGACGGGCAACTGGATTTGCTGGTGCGGCAAACGCGCCATGACGATGGCCGGCTCGGCCTCGCATCCGGCTGGCTCACCGCGCACGCGGAGCCGGGCGCGGGCATCGCCCTGCGCATCCGCACCAACCGTGGCTTTCATCCGCCCACCGACGATCGCCCGCTGATCCTGATCGGCAATGGCACCGGCCTGGCCGGCTTGCGCGCGCATCTGAAGGCGCGCGCCGCGGCCGGGCACCATCGCAACTGGCTGTTGTTCGGCGAGCGCACCGCGGAGCACGACGCATTCCATCACTTTGAGCTCGCCGCATGGCAGGCCGATGGTGTGCTGCAGCGGCTGGACCTGGTCTACTCGCGCGATGGCGGCGCGCTGCATTACGTGCAGGACGCCGTGCGCGCATCGGCCGACGCATTGCGCGAATGGATCGAAGCCGGCGCGGCCATCTACGTATGCGGCAGCCTCAAGGGCATGGCCAGTGGCGTCAACGAGGCGCTGTCAGACGTGCTGGGTGAAGCGGCCCTGCTGCGCCTGGGCGAGCAGGGCCGGTATCGGCGCGACGTCTACTGAGCCTGCCCGTCAGGCCGGCGTTGCACGCGCTGCCACTTCCATCAGCGCATCCACCACCATCGCGCCGCCCGCGCTCACCATCACCGGGTTGAGATCGATCGAGCGGATCGCGCCGTTGGCCTCGGACATCAGGTTGCCCACGCGCACGGCGATCCGGCACAGCGCTGCCACATCGACAGCCGGCTCGCCGCGCACGCCCGCCAGCAGCGGCGCAATGCGCAGGCCGGCAACGGCGCGCGCCACCGCGGCCTCGCTGCACGGCGCCAGCAGCACGGCCGTGTCGCGCAGCACCTCCACATACTTGCCGCCGTCTCCCACCAGCACCACCGGCCCGAACACCGGGTCCCAGTGCGCGCCCACCATGCATTCTCGCTGGCCACGTTCCATGCGCGCCACGACCACGCCTTCGCAGACAGCGCCGAGTTTTTCCAGGACGTCGGTCTGCGTGACGAAGGCCTGCGCCACCGCGTGCTCGTCGTTGCAGTTCAGCGCCACCAGGCCGTGCTCGCTCTTGTGCGGCACTTGCGCCGAGCTGGCCTTTACTGCGACGGGCCCTTTCAACTCGCGCCATGCCGCGACCGCTTCATCCACGCTGTGGCACAGCCTGTGCGCCACCACCGGGATGCCGGCCGACGCCAGGCGCGCGAGGCTTGTCGCCTCGCTCAGCGTGTGGCCGGCAACGTGCGACGCGGCTCCCGCTGCATCTTGTGCCGCAGGCCGATGCGCGGCGACGGCCGTGTCTTCCTCGGCTACATCGCGCAACTGCTGCTGGTGCGTGGCCAGCTGGGCGAAGGCGGCAAGCGCTTCGCCTCCGCTGGCATAGGTGGGCACGTTGGCCGCGCGGAACGCAGCGGCCACCGGCGCCTGCCAGGCCGCCACGGCAATCGGTTTGCCGGCGCTGTCGGCAAAGCTGGCGGCATCGCGCGCAAAGCGCGGCAGGTCGTAGCCCATGCCCGCCACCGGGATATCGAGCAGCAGCAGGTCCGCGGCGGGATCGGCGGCCACCACCGGCAGCACGTCGCCAAACAGCCCGCTGTTGGTCAGCAGCGCGGCGGTGACATCAACCGGGTTTGCCGTGGATGCGAATCCCGGCAGGCGCTCCGCCAGCGCCGCTTGCGTGGCCTGCGACAACGGCGCCAGCGAAAGCCCGAGCGGCTCCGCCGCGTCGGCCGCCATCACGCAGCTCGCGCCGGAATTGCTCACCACCACCAACTGCCGCCCGCTTGCCTGCCAGCCGCGCAGGTAAAGCGGCGCGCAACGCGCCAGCGCGTGCGCGTCGTCCACGCGGCAGATGCCGTGCCGCGCCAGGAAGGCGCCCACCGCGCGGTCTTCATTGGCGATGGCGCCGGTGTGCGACGCCGCCGCGCGCTGGCCCGCGCTGGAGCGGCCCGCCTTGACGGCAACCATGGGCACGCCGCGGCGGCGCGCCACCGCGGCGGCTTGCGCCAGCACGGCCGGATCGGTCAGGCTTTCCAGGTACAGCAGGACCAGCCGCACATCGGGATCATGCGCCACGGCCAGCGCCAGCTCGCTCACCGTGATGTCGGCCTCGTTGCCGGTGGCGTGCATATGGCGCACGCCGATGCCTTGGCCGCGCAGCAGGCCGTAGACCATGGCGCTGACGCCGCCGCTCTGGCTCACCACCGCCACCGGGCCATCCTGTGGCGGCACTTCGATGAACATGGTGGAGAAGCTGGCAATGGTGCCGGTGCCGAAGTTGGCCAGGCCCTGGCTGTTCGGGCCGACCAGGCGCAGCCCCGCGCCGGCCGCCACCCGCACCATCTCATCCTGCTGGCGGCGGCCTTCCTCGCCGGCTTCGCCGAAACCCGAGGCGATCACGATGGCGGCCGCCACGCCAAGCCGCGCGCAATCGCGCACGGCCGAGACGGCAGCGTCGCCAGCCACCACGATGATGGCCAGCTCCGGCACCTCGGGCAGCGCATCGAGCGAGGCAAAAGCGGGCAGGCCCTGGATGGTGGCGCGCTGCGGGTTCACCGGGAAGAGCTTGCCGGCGTAGCCGTGCTCGCGCATGTAGTAGATGGGCCGCCCGCCGATCTTGTGGATATGGTCGGAGGCGCCGATCACCGCGATCGAGCGCGGCGCCAGCAAGGCTTGCAAGGTCTGGTTCATGATGAATGCGATCCGAAATCAAAGGCCGGCATGTCCGGCTTCAGGGACAAGCGTGAATGGCTCAATCGATGGTGGCGCCGGAGGCCTTGACCACCTTGCCCCATTTGTCGATCTCCCGCGCCAGGAACTGCGCCGTTGCGGCAGGCGCGGTCCATTGCGCGGCGAAGCCCTGCGTGGCGAACTTGGCGCGCACGTCTTCCTGTTCCAGCACGGTCTTCAGCGCGCTGCTCAAGGTGGCGATCACGGCCGGTGGCGTTGCCGCCGGCGCGAGCAGGGCATTCCACGCGGTGGCTTCGTAGCCGGGCAGGCCAGCCTGCGCCATGGTGGGCACATCGGGCGCGGCGGGCGAGCGGGTCGCGCCGGTGATCGCCAGCGCGCGCAGCCGGCCCTCGCGCACGAAGGGCATGGCGGACAGCATGGTGTCGAACATCACCGTGGCCTGGCCGCCCATCACGTCGGAGAGCGCGGGCGCGCTGCCCTTGTACGGCACGTGGGTCATATGGATGCCCGCCATGCTGTTGAACAGTTCCGCCGCGAGGTGCGTGGACTGGCCGTTGCCCGAGCTGGCAAAGCTGACCTGCCCCGGCTTGGCCTTGGCCAGCGCAATGAGCTCGGCAACGTTGGCAGCGGGCGTGGCGGGCGCCGTGACCAGCACCAGCGGGCCGCGCGTAAGCAGCGACACCGGGGCGAAGTCTTTCTGCGTGCTGTAACCGGGTTTGCTGAACAGCGTCATGTTGATGGCGTGCGCGGTGGTGGCCACCAGCAGCGTGTAGCCATCCGGCGCCGCCTTGGCGGTAGCCTCGGCACCGATATTGCCGCCCGCCCCAGGCCGGTTCTCGATGACCACGGGCTGCTTCAGCTGCTCCGACAACTTCTGCCCGACCACGCGCGCCACGATGTCGGTTGGGCCGCCGGGCGGGTAAGGCACAACGAGCCGCACCGGGCGCGTTGGCCAGTCCTGCGCGCGTGCGCCGGGCGAGGCCAGCAGCACGGCGGCTATCGCCATCGCGCCCATCAGCAGGGCGTGAGCGGGCCGCCGAAGCGGCAAGGTTCGGTTCATGTCAGTCTCCTGGATATCGATGTGCGTCGCTACGCCGTGGTGTGCCGAGCGATGGCTCTACTCGCGCTGGAAACGCAGCAGCATGCGCTCGCCGTGGCGCATGAAGCCCGCGCGCACGCGCTCGCCGATGGTCACGCCCGGCTCGGCATGCGCCATTACGCGCGGCCCTTCGTCCAGCGTGGCCAGCACCAGCGTGTAAGGCACCAGCGCGCGGAAATCCTCGGTAGGGGCGCGCGAGACTTCGGTGACGGCGTGCACGGTGGCACTGCCAGCGGCGTCGCGCCATGCCAGCCGCGTGCCGCCGCAGGCGCGGCATGCATGGCGCTGCAGCGGTTGCCACGCGCCGCAGTCCTCGCACGCCTGGTAGCGCACGACGCCGGCGTCCAGGCCTGCCTGATAGGGATGGTCCGTGCTCATGGCGATGTCCTTGGCGATGTCCTTCTCGAAGGCGCGAACTGTACCGCTGTTGTGCTCCCCTCTCCCGCCTGCGGGAGAGGGGCCGGCGGAGAGGGCGGGCGCACGCAGGCGCGAAGGCACTCACTGCGAGCCAGTGCCCGCCCTCTCCCCCAACTCCTCGCCCATTGCATGGGTGAGGGGAGCGAAATGGCGGGCATCGCAAGCGCTCTCATGCTGCCTCCAGTACCAGGCTCACGTGCGAAGACAACACGCCGCCATCCGCATGAAACAGCGCGCGCTTGCGCGGCGGCAACTGGCGCGCGCCAGCCTTGCCGGCAAGCTGCCGCGTGGCTTCCGCCAGATGCATCAGCCCGCCGGCCACGCCCGAGTGCCCGAAGGCGAGCAGGCCGCCGTGCGTGTTGAGCGGCAGCGCGCCATCGCGCCCGAAGTCGCCCGCCGCCAGCCGCTCCGGCGAAGCGCCGCGCGCTGCCACGCCAAGCTCCTCCAGCAGCATCGCCAACGTGATGGTGAAGGAGTCGTAGATCGCCAGGTAGTCGATCTGATCGACCGTATTGCCCGCCTCCCCCAGCGCACGCCGCGCGGCAACGGCCGCCCCGGTGGCCAGCACGCTGTCGAGCGCGCACAGGTGCTGGTGGCGATGCGCCTGGCCCGCGCCTGTGATGCGCACCGGCGTGCCGCTGCCGGGTTCGGCGGACACCACCAGTGCCACCGCGCCATCGGAGATCGGACAGCAGTCCGATAGCCGCAGCGGCGTGGCGATGGGCTTGGCGGCGCGCGCCGCGTCCAGCGTCAGCGCCTCGCGCAGGTGCGCCTCGGGATGTCCCGCCGCATGCTCGCGCATCAGCACCGCGAAGCCGCTGAGCGCATCGGCGTGCATGCCGGTCTCGGCCAGGTAGCGTGAAGCCAGCAGCGCGTAGTAAGCGGGCACCGAGGCGCCGTTGGGTACCTCCATGTCGGGCTCGCCGACCTGGGCCAGCGTCTGGATGGACTGGTCGCGGCTCTGGCCGGAGAGCCGGTTCTCGCCGGCCACCACCAGCACGTTGCGGCAACGGCCGGCACCCACCAGCTCGCGCGCCAGCATGGCCATGACGCCGCCGGTGGCGCCGCCAGAGGCCACGCCGTGTGCGTAGGCGGGATCGAGCGAGGCGTACTCGCAAAAGCGCGTGGCCAGCATCAGGTGCGGCAGGGTAGTGGCGTAGCCGCACAGCACGCCGTCGATGTCGGCGCGGGCCAGGCCCGCGTCGGCCAGCGCGGCGTCGGTGGCCTGCGCCATCAGCGTCAGCGGCGTGCTGCCCTCGACGCGGCCAAAGCGCGTATTGCCCGCGCCGCGCAGGTAAGCTGCGTGTTGCATGTTGCCTCGTTCAGGGCTTGCGGTGATCAACGCTTGAGCAGCGGGCACTGCGACTTGGCTACCGGCATGAAGGCCTGGTCGCCCGGCACGGTTGCCAGCAGCTTGTAGTAGTCCCACGGATACTTCGATTCCGCCGGGGTCTTGACCTCGAACAGGTACATGTCGTGGATCATGCGGCCGTCTTCGCGGATGCGGCCGTTCCTGGCGAAGAAGTCGTTGATCGGCATCGCCTTCATCTGCTTCATGACGGCAGCGGTTTCGTCGGTGCCCGCGGCCTGGATCGCCTTGAGGTAGTGCATCACTGACGAATAGGTGCCGGCCTGGCTCATGTTCGGCATCTTCTTGAGCTTCTCGAAATACCGGCGCGACCACACGCGCGTGGCCTCGTTCATGTCCCAGTAGAAGCCTTCGGTCAGCAGCAGCCCGGACGCCGTCTTCAGGCCGATGGCGTGGATGTCGTTGATGTACAGCAGCAAACCCGCCATGCGCTGGGCGCCGCCCTTGGTCAGGCCGAATTCGCTGGCCGCCTTGATGGCGTTGACGGCATCGCCGCCGGCGTTGGCCAGGCCCACCACCTGCGCCTTGCTGGCCTGGGCCTGCAGCAGGTAGGAGGCGAAATCGCTGGCGCCGATGGGATGGCGCGCCGCGCCGAGCACCTTGCCGCCGGTCTCGTTGATCACGGTGGTGGCGGACTCCTGCAGCGTATGGCCGAAGGCGTAGTCGGCGGTCAGGAAGAACCACGTCTTGCCGCCGCGCTGCACCACCGCGCGCGCGGTGGAATTGGCAAGTGCGTAGGTGTCATAGGCGTAATGCACCGAGACCGGCGTGCACAGGTCGTTGGTGATGCGCTCGGTGCCGGGGCCGGAGAACACCACGATCTTGTTCTTCTGCTTGGCGACTTCCAGCACCGCCAGCGCGGGCGCCGAGGCGGCCACGTCCAGGATGGCATCGACGTGGCCCGTATCGAACCACTCGCGCGCCTTGCTGGCCGCGATGTCGGCCTTGTTCTGGTGGTCGGCCACCACCAGTTCGATCTTCTTGCCCAGCACCTTGCCACCGAAATCGTCGATGGCCATTTGCGCGGCGGTGGCGCTCCCGCGTCCGGTCACGTCGGCGTACAGGCCGCTCATGTCGAGGATCAGGCCGATCTTGACCTCGTCATCGGAAATGCCAGCCTTGGCGGGCTGTGCGTTAGCGTGGCCGGCGCCGCACAGCAGCGCGGCGGCGATGGCGAGCGCGCCCAGCGGGCGGCGCAGCAGCGCGTGGTTTCGGTTCATGGTGGTCTCCTCCAGCTTTGGTCTTATGGACTTGCTTTCCTGATGGTGCCTACACGGTGGCGATCGGCGTGGTAGGCGAGCCCACCGCGCCCGGCAGCCGCAGCGGTGGCGCGGTCAGCATGAAGCGCGTGCGCTGGTTGGCACGCAGCCACTGCGCCAGCTCCTTCAGGTACCACAGCTCGCCCAGCGGCAGGCCGAGCTTGAACAGGCAGTGATGGTGCAGCGGCAGCAGCGGATGATTCGGCTGGTTGGCCGGCGCGGGCCGCGCGGGGTAGCGCTCCACCGCGTAGTTGTCGGCGATCAGCGCGGCGATGCCGGCATCGGTGATCCAGTTAAGCAGGCGGTCGTCGCGGCCGTCGAGCGCACAGCAGCTGTGATGCAGCACGGCTTCGTCCGGCTCGCGCTGCATCGACAGCACCACCTCGGCAAAGCCCGTGCGCAGCAACAACATGTCGCCGGGCTCCACCTCCACCCGGTCGGCTTCCAGCACGTGCATCAGGTCGTCGTAGCCCACATTGCGGAAATCCTGGCCGAAGGCGTTGGCCAGGTCCACCAGCACGCCGCGCCCCTGCATGCCCTTGACGGCGAAGTTCTCGATGCCGAGCGCGCGTGCCTCGCTGTGGTCGTGGCCGCAGGCGTGCGCGGCGAAGTGATCGTCCTCCGCGTAGTCCACCGGCCCCACGATATGCTCGTTGGCGCGATAGCCGTTGTAGTAGACGCGCTCCGGGCGGCCATCGCCATCGGCATCGAACAGCGCGCCCACGTGGGCCAGCGAATCCCATTGCGTGGAGTACTGCAGCGACAGCAGCACCTGGTCGTCGCTGATCACATCGGTGGCGGTCGGGTCCACCTTGGCCAGCGGGAAGTTCACATACGGGATGTCGTCGCGGAAGGTGGGGCGCAGCACCGGCGGGTGGCGGCGCGGGTTGAGCTTGTTGCCGCCGGGATAGTCCAGCGGCAGCGACAGGCAGAACGACAGCCCGGCCTGTATCTCGCGCGCGCCCTTGCGCACCTGCTCGGGGCCGATCAGGTTGACGCGGCCAAGCTGGTCGTCGGGGCCGAAATCGCCCCAGTTGGAACCCTGCGGTCGTTGCTTCCAGCGCATGCTCTATGTCTCCGGTTACAGGTCGGTAGTGGTGGTTTGCTGCGTCTTGCGCGCAGTCGGGGCCTTGGTCCTTGGCGTGGCGCTGGCCATGGTGGCGTTGCGCCGGCGTGCCGCCGCCGAGTTGGGCGCCGGCGGTGTCCAGGCCGCGCAGACAGTCTCGGCCTCGCGCCGCAGCGCGCGTGCGAGCGCCGGCTCGCGTTCTGTGATGCGCTCATTGAGCGCGGCGATGCTGATGGCGCCAAGCGGGTAGCCATCCGGGTCCGGCAGCGCGATGGCGATGCCGCCCATGCGTTCCACCACCACATCCAGCAACACCGCATAGCCGCGCGCGCGGGTGGCCTCCACCTCGCGCAGCAGCATCGCCGCGCTGATGCGCGGATAGCGCTTGAGCGCGGGCGCGATGGCGTGCAAGGTGGCTTCCACCTCGGCGTCCGGCAGTGCTGCCAGCAGCGCCAGGCTGCCCGCGCCCACGCCAAGCGGGCGCCGGCTGCCCACATCGAGATAGTTGGCGCGGATCGGGAAGGTGCCGGGGCGCAGTTCCAGGCAGACGGATTCCCAGCCGCTTGGCACCGACAGGATGGTGGTGTCCTCGAAGGCCTGGGCAAGCCGGATCAGCGCGGGGCGCACGCTGGCGCGCGGGTCGATGCGGCGCACGCTGGCCGCGCGCAGCACCAGCCATTCGGGGCCCAGCGTGAAGGCCTTGGTGTCGGGGTCGCGCTCGATGAAGCCTTCGGCAGCCAGCGTGTCCAGCAGGCGCAACGCCGACGCCTTGTCGACGCCGGCCGCCACGGCCAGGTCGGTCAGGCGCGTATTGCGCGCGTCCGACAGCACGCGCAGCAGCCTGCAGGCCTTCTGGAGGGAGGTAGTCGGTACCGTCACGCGTGCGCACTCCGGAGTCGGCCGGTTTCGAAGAGTGAAACCGGTTATGGGGTTATAGGCGTCTACGCGTGGCCAGTCATTCTGCACTGCATCAAAGTTTTGCCTGATGAAATTGTCGGAGTGCCGCGCCAGCCGGGCGTTGGCGCCTGTTGCCAGTATCAGTTCCGGGCGGCAATCCTGCAAAAGTGACGTGCCCGATTAGGCTCGCCTGCGCGTCTTCCGCTATCCTTGGCGGCGATTTGCCGCGCCAGCAGGGCTTGCGGCGCCCAATTTTGTCCAATGCGACCCCACGTCCCCAAGGAGACACCATGGTTTGCCGAGCCCGCCGCCTTGCCGCGCTGCTCATCCTGAGCACCGCGGCAACCGCCGCCCAGGCCGTGCCTCCGGCCGGCTCCGCGCCGGCCCCCAGCAACGAACGTTTCCAGGTGGCGGGCCTGGAAAAGCCCGCCAGCATCCTGATCGACCGCTGGGGCGTGCCGCATATCTATGCCAATACGCTGTACGACGCCTTCTATGTACAAGGCTTCATGGCCGCGCGCGACCGCTTGTGGCAGATCGACCTGTGGCGCAAGCGTGGCCTGGGCGAGATGGCCAAGGACTTCGGGCCGGCCTATGTGGAAGGGGACCGCATGGCGCGCGCCGTGCTGTTCCGCGGCGACATGTACCGCGAGTGGCTGGCCTACGGCTCGGATGCCAAGCGCGTGGCCGAGGCCTTCGTGGCGGGCGTGAACGCCTACGTGGCGCAGACGGAGAGCAAGCCGGACTTGCTGCCGCCGGAGTTTCGCACGCTGAACTACAAGCCCGCGCGCTGGCGTGCGGAAGACATCGTGCGCATCCGCCATCACGGGCTCACGCTCAATGCCATGGGCGAGGTCAACCGCGCGCAGGTCTACTGCCAGGTCAAGCCCGATGCCGCGCGCACCGACTGGGTGCAGCGCGAGCTGGATCCGCCGATCCAGCCCAAGCTGCCGGACGGCCTCGATCCCTGCGCGCTGCCCACCGTCGAGCTGCGCCGTGCCTATGAGCTCGCCACCGCCGCGCCGCGCTTTCCCAAGGAATGGTGGGCCTCGGCCAAGGCGGAGGGCATCCCGCACGAAGCGCTGTATGCCGTGCTCGACACCAACAGCGACACCGCGCGCAGCCTCGGCTCCAATAACTGGGTCATCTCGGGCTCGCGCACCAGCACTGGCCGCCCCATCCTGGCCAACGACCCGCACCGCGCGCACGGCGCGCCCAGCCTGCGCTATATCAGCCACCTGAATGCGCCGGGGATGTCGGCGATCGGTGCCGGCGAGCCCTTCCTGCCGGGGATCTCGATAGGGCACAACGACAACATCGGTTTCGGCATGACCCGCTTCTTTATGGATCAGGAGGATCTCTACGTCTACGAGACCAACGTCACGCAGCCGCACGAGTACAAGTACCGCGGCCGCTGGGAGCCCATGGAAACCGTGACCGAGGAGATTGCCGTCAAGGGCGAGGCCACGCCGCGCAAGATCAACCTGGAATTTACCCGCCACGGGCCGGTGCTGGTGACGGATGCAAAGAGCAATCGCGCCTACGCGCTGCGCGCGGCCTGGCTGGACCTTGGCATGGCGCCGTACTTCGGCTCCATGGACTACATGCGCGCCCAGAACTGGGACCAGTTCCGCGCCGCCATGAACCGCTGGGGCGCGCCCGGCGAGAACCAGGTCTACGCCGACCGCGAAGGCAACATTGGCTGGATTCCCGGCGGCCTGACCGTCATCCGCCCCAACTGGGACGGCCTGACGCCGGTGCCGGGCGACGGCCGCTACGAGTGGGCGGGCTACCGCAACATGGACGAGCTGCCGTGGGCCTACAACCCTGCCGCCGGCTATGTGGTGACCGCCAACGAAAACAACATCCCGCCCAGCCACCCAGCGGCCAAGATGGGGGTGGGCTACGAATGGAGCGATACGGCGCGCGCGCGCCGGCTCAAGAGCCTGGTGGCCGCGAACCCGCATTCGTCGGTGGCCGACAGCATGGCCTGGCAGAACGACACCACCTCGCTGCCGGCGCTGCGCGCGGTGGCGCTGCTTGCCAATGTGCGCACCGACGACGCCCAGGCGCGGCGAGGACTGGATCTGCTGCGCGGCTGGGACGGCAACGAGCGCGCCGACAGCGCGCCGGCGGCGCTGTTCGAAGTCTGGTTCAGCAAGTACCTGCGCCCGGCCGTGGTGCGCGCGGCGCTGTCGCCGGAAGGCGCCAGGCTTGCGGGCTACGGCGACGCCAGCCGCGTGCTGGCCGTGCTGGAAAAGCCCGAGCCGTGGATGCCGGTGGAGCGCCGCAACGAAGTCATCGTGGCCTCGCTCAAGAGCGCCATGGCGGAGGTCGAGCGCAAGCTCGGCCCCGACCCCAAGGCCTGGCAATGGGGCAAGCTGCACACTGCGGTGTTCAGCCATCCGCTGGACCCGCTGCTGGACAACGCGGCGCGCCAGCGCTACGACGTCAACGCCGGGCCGATCGGCGGATCCTCCTTCACGCCGATGAACACCAGCTACCGCAACAGCGACTACCAGCTCACCGCGGGCGCATCGTTCCGCATGGTGCTGGACGTGGGCAATTGGGACGCATCGCGCGTGGTCAATGCGCCCGGGCAATCCGGCAATCCCACCAGCCCGCACTATCGCGACCTGGCGCAGATGTGGGCGAGAGGCGATTACTTCCCGCTGCTCTACACGCGCAAGGCGGTGGAGAAGGAGACGCGGGAGCGGGTGGAGCTGGTGCCGCAGTAAAAACCTGCGCAGGTGCATGGGCGTACCGCTGGTCTGCGCCCCTCTCCCATGAAATGGGAGAGCAACCGTGTCGAGTGGGGGCGGGGGAGAGGGCGGGTGTTGGATGTGGCGTTGGCTCTCGGATGCCTACTTGTTCACCATCCGTGCTGCTTCACTGCAAATTCAACTGCTTAACGTCAAAAGCTTAAAGTCAAAGGCAGTTTCACCTCCCCTGCGGGGAGGCGACCTACTTTCTTGTCTCGCCAAGAAAGTAGGCAAAGAAGGCGACCCGGATGCGGCGAAAGACTCCTCGCCGCATAACGGGAGATTCAAACCTTGACGGCTCGCTTCGCATCGCGCTTGGGTGATTTCCGCCTGGTGGCGGAAATCACGGCTACACCGAGTGATGCTTTGACTCTACCGCTGGTTTGCTCCCCTCTCCCACAAGCGGGAGAGGGGTGTTACGGCTGCGTGGGATTTTACTCAGGCACCCGGCTGCAGCGCCATCTCCAGCAAGCGCGCCACATGCAGTGCCTCGCGTTGCGCGCCGTCGTGGATCTGATGGCGGCAACTGGTGCCGTCCGCCACCAGCAAGGTCTGCGCATCCGCCTCGCGGATCGCCGGCAGCAGCGCTTGCTCGGCCATCGCCATGGAGGCCGCATGATGCTCGGCCTCGTAGCCGAAGCTGCCCGCCATGCCGCAGCACGACGACTCGATCAGTTGCGTCTTCAAGCCGGGAATCCACGATAGCACCTGCTGCACCGGGCGCACCGCGTCGAAGGCCTTCTGGTGGCAGTGCCCGTGCAACAGCGCATGGTTCGCCCCGAGCGCGGCAAAGGCCGGTGCGAAACGCCCGGCCGCGTGCTCGCGTACCAGGAACTCCTCGAACAGGAAAGCATGGTCCGCCAGTTGCCGGGCGGCGTCGTCGTAGCCGTACTGCAGGAACTCATCGCGCATGGTCAGCAGGCAGGACGGCTCCAGTCCCACCACGGCCACGCCGCGCGTGACGAAGGGC
Source organism: Cupriavidus sp. CuC1 (assembly GCF_044627735.1). NCBI lineage: Bacteria > Pseudomonadati > Pseudomonadota > Betaproteobacteria > Burkholderiales > Burkholderiaceae > Cupriavidus > Cupriavidus sp. CuC1. The sequence continues at coordinate 34,885 of NZ_JBIUHC010000071.1, forward strand.
AGCAGCGCATCGAGCGTGCGGCGCGCCTCCGCCTTGGCCTGGTCCACCATCCCGGCCGCGAGGAACGTGCGGCCGCAGCACAGCGCCCGCTGTCCCGGCACCGCGCCCAGGTGCACGGTGTAGCCGGCAGCTTCCAGCACGCGTTGCGCGGCACGTGCATTGGCCGGTTCCATGTGGTTGTTGAAGGTGTCGACGAAGAGCAGTACCTCCTTGCCGCCGGGCTCCACCGCTGGTTGGGCAGGCTGGCTTGCGCGCGCGCTGCCAAGGAACGCCGGTTGCCATTGCGGCAGCGAGCGCCGCGCCGATAGCCCGAGCAGGCTCTCGCTCAGCCGCGCCAGCAGCGGCACGCGATCGCGCAGGTTGAAGAGCCATGGCAGGCGGCTGGCCAGGCCGGCGTAGCGCGGCATCCATGCCACCAGCCGGTCGCGCGGGGAAAGCCGCCCGGCGCTGGCGTGGGCGGCGCGCACCTCGATCTTCATCTTGGCCATGTCGACGCCGGTGGGGCAGTCGCGTTTGCAGCCCTTGCACGAGACGCACAGGTCCAGTGCTTCCTTGACCGCGGGCTCGAGCAGCCCTTGCGGGCCGAGCTGCCCGGAGAGCGCGAGGCGCAGCGTATTGGCGCGGCCGCGCGTCAGGTGCTGTTCGTCGCGCGTGATGCGGTAGCTCGGGCACATGGTGCCGGCATCGAACTTGCGGCAGTGGCCGTTGTTGTTGCACATCTCCACGGCGGCAGCGAAGCCGTTCGCCGGGTCCAGTCCGGTGCCCGGCGCGCTCTCTACTTCGGTGACCGGATCGCGCGTGACGTTCCAGGCCGACCAGTCGAGCGCGCCGCGAAACGGCGCCACCGTGTAGCCCGGCGCAAAGCGGAACAGCGCCGCCTGGTCCATGCGCGGCGTGCGCACGATCTTGCCGGGATTGCAGCGGTGCTGCGGATCGAACAGCGCCTTCACTTCCTCGAACGCATGGTTCAGCGCCGGGCCGAACTGCCAGGCCACCCATTCGCCGCGGCACAGGCCATCGCCGTGCTCGCCCGAGTATGCGCCCTTGTACTCGCGCACCAAGGCGGCGGCCTCTTCGGCAATCGCGCGCATCTTGGCGGCGCCGTCGCGGCGCATGTCCAGGATGGGCCGCACATGCAGCGTGCCCACGCTGGCGTGTGCATACCAGGTGCCGCGCGTGCCGTGCTTGTGGAAGACCTCGGTCAGCCGGCTGGTGTACTCGGCCAGGTGCTCCAGCGGCACCGCGCAATCTTCGATGAAGGAGACCGGCTTGCCGTCGCCCTTCATGCTCATCATGATGTTCAGGCCGGCCTTGCGCACTTCCCACAGCGCCTTCTGCGGTTCGGCCTGCGCCATCTCCACCACCGAGCCGGGCAGGCCCAGGTCCGCCATCAGCTCCACGAGCTGCGCGAGGCCGCGCAGGCAATCGTCGCGATCCTCTCCAGCAAACTCCACCAGCAGGATGGCTTCGGGCTCGCCCACCAGCGCGCGATCGATCACCGGGCGGAACGCCGGGTTGCGCCGCGAGAGGTCGATCATGGTGCGGTCGACCAGCTCCACCGCGCACGGGCGCAGCTTGACGATATGGCGCGTCAGGTCCATTGCCTGGAAGAAGGTGGGGAAGTTCACCACGCCCAGCGTCTTGTGCACCGGCAGCGGCGCAAGCTGCAGGGTGATGCGCTTGAAGTAGGCGAGCGTGCCTTCGGAGCCCACCAGCAGGTGCGCCAGGTTGACGCTGCCATCCAGCGTGTAGGGCCGCTCGCTTTGGGGATGGAACAGGTCCAGGTTATAGCCACCCACGCGGCGCAGTACCTTGGGGTACATCTGCGCGATGGCTTCGCGCTCGCGCTCGGCGATGCGCTTTACGCCATCGGCAATGTGGCGGTGCGCGGCGCCTTCCTGCGGCCAGGCCGCGTCGAAGCGCACCTCCTCACCGCTGGCGAGGATGGCGTCGATGCCCAGCACGTTGTGCACCATATTGCCGTACTGGATCGAGCGCGAGCCGCAGGAGTTGTTGCCCGCCATGCCGCCGATCGTGCATTGCGCGGCGGTGGACACATCCACGGGAAACCACAGCCCGTGCGGCTTGAGCCAGGCATTGAGATGATCGAGCACGATGCCCGGCTGGACGGTGACCGTGCGCGCTGCCGCATCGAACTCGATGATCTGGTTGAGCCACTTGCTGTTGTCGATCACCAGCGCCTCGCCGACTGTCTGCCCGCACTGGCTGGTGCCGGCACCGCGCGGCAGCAGCGCAGCCTTCAGGTCGCGGGCAATGTCCAGCGCCAGGCGCGCGTCGGCCTCGTCGCGTGGCACCACCACGCCCAGCGGCATGACCTGGTAGATGGAGGCATCGGTGGCGTAGCGGCCGCGGCTGGCGGTGTCGAACAGCACGTCGCCGCGCAGCTCGGCGGCTAGGCGCTGGTATAGCGTGGAGCCGGGGCTCGCTGCGCACGGGCGCCTCGGCACAAACTGCAGGGGCTGAACGCTGGCGCTACGGGTGGGCAATGCCATGGGCTGTCTCCTCCTTTTGGGGGGCCGTGGCCATGGCGCTGCCGTGCCGGCGCTGGCGCCGGCGCATCACGCGTCAGGCAACGTCCTGCTGTCGGTCCAGTTCCGCGATCAAGGCGTCGCGTTTGTTCTTGAGGTGCTTGCGCAGGATCTCACGCAGCGCCGCGCCATCGCGCGCGGCCAGCGCGTCGAGCATGGCGCCGTGCTCGCGCACGGCCATGTCCCACTTGTCCTGGTCGAAGTTCGAGCGAAACCGCAGCGCCTGGATACGCAGGTTGATGCGGCGATAGGTCTCCTCCAGGATCGGGTTACGCGCCGCCGCGTTGATCGCGTCGTGGATGCGGCGGTTCAGGCTGTAGTAGTTCGGCAGGTCGCGCCGCGCGTGGCAGGCCAGCATCTCGAAATGCAGCGCGCGGATCTCGTTGAGTTCCGGCTCGCTGATGCGCTCGCACGCCAGCTCGCCGGACATCGCCTCCAGCCCGCCCATCATCTCGAACAGGTAGTCGATGGTCTCGCGCGAGAGCAGCACCACCTCGGCGCCGCGGTTGGGCAGCAGCGTAATCAGGCCGTCGCCGGCCAGCACCTTGAAGGCCTCGCGCAGTGGCGTGCGCGAGACCTGGAGCTGGTCACACAGCACGCGCTCGTTGAGCCGGGTGCCCGGGGCGAGGTCGCCCTCGACAATCATCGTCCGCAAACGCTGGGCCACCGCCACATGCAATATCTGGCGGTCGACGGCGAGGGCTTCGGGAGGCGAGATCATGTTCATGGCTTGACAATATTGTATTCAAAATCTACATTGGGGCAAGCAAGAACTAAAACCAAGCCCGCCCGACAGCATCGCGGCACCACCGCCGCTTCCCTGAAAGCCCCGGACAATGCATTGTATGTATTGATTTGATTGGGGTTTTTACTGGATTGCAGGTGCAGCGCCATACCCACATTATCCCGTATCACGAAGCCGCAGTGCGTTATTGTTTTTTGGATACAAAATTCAAATAAAGACTGAGAGGTGACATGGTTCGTTTGAATTCACACCCCAGCGGGCGCCATTTCCTGCAGATTCCCGGACCCACCAACGTGCCCGACCGCGTGCTGCGGGCCATCGACCATCCCACCATCGATCACCGCGGCCCGGAGTTCCAGCAACTCGGCAAGAAGGTACTGGCCGATGTGCGCAAGATCTTCCAGACCGTGCAGCCGGTGGTGATCTACCCCGCGTCCGGCACCGGCGCATGGGAGGCCGCGCTGGTCAACACGCTCTCGCCCGGCGACCGCGTGCTGATGTTCGAGACTGGGCATTTCGCTTCACTGTGGAAGAAGATGGCCGAGAAGCTCGGCCTGCAACCCGAGTTCCTGGTCGGCGACTGGCGCCACGGCGTGGACGCCGCCGCCATCGGCGCGCACCTGGTCGCCGACAGCGCGCATGCCATCAAGGCGGTGTGCGTGGTGCACAACGAGACCTCCACCGGCGTGACCTCGGACATCGCCGCCGTGCGCCGCGCCATCGACGCGGCAGGGCACCCGGCGTTGCTGCTGGTGGATACGATTTCCTCGCTCGGCTCCATCGACTACCGCCATGACGAATGGGGCGTGGACGTGACCGTGTCCGGCTCGCAGAAGGGCCTGATGCTCCCGCCCGGCCTGTCGTTCAACGCAGTCAGCCCGAAGGCGATCGCAGCTATGTCCTCGGCCCGGCTGCCGCGCGCGTTCTGGGTCTGGGATGAAATCATCGAGGCAAACAAGAACGGCTACTGGTCCTACACGCCCGCCACCAACCTACTCTATGGCCTGTCCGAAGCCTGCGACATGCTTCTCGAGGAGGGCCTTGCCAATGTGTTCGCGCGCCACCAGCGCCACGCCGAAGCCGCGCGCAGCGCGGTGCGCGCGTGGGGCCTGGAGATCCTGTGCCAGAACCCCGCGGAGTACAGCCCGGCGCTGACCGCGGTGCTGCTGCCGGAAGGCCACAACGCCGATGCCTTGCGCAAGGTCGTGCTGCAGCATTTCAATATGTCGCTGGGGCAGGGGCTGTCGAAGCTGTCAGGCAAGGTGTTTCGCATCGGGCATCTCGGCGATTTCAACGATCTCACCTTGATGGGCACGCTCGCCGGGGTGGAGATGGGGCTGGCGCTGGCCGGCATCCCGTACCGGCCCGGCGGCGTGCAGGCCGCGCTGGACAGCCTGCGCGCCACCGCCGTGCCGCATGGCCTGAACGCAGCATGAGCGCGCCACGATACGTGTAGCGGCAAGAAGCAAGCACGGGCGCGGTGCCACCGCGCCCGTCCGGCATGCGCCGATGCGTCGGCAGACCACACAGAACGCACGGCATTCCAACCAAAGGAGACAAGTCATGACTTTGCGTTTGACCTTGCGTGCGCTCGCGTGCGCCTCGCTGCTTGGCACGGCTGTGATGAGCGCCCCCGCGCTCGCGTGGGAGCCGACCAAGCCGGTGGAGATCGTGGTGCCGTTCAGCGCGGGCGGCGCGTCCGACCAGATGGCGCGCTCGATCCAGGGCATCATCGCCAAGCACAAGCTCATGGCCCAGCCGATCATCGTTCTCAACAAGGCGGGCGCCAGCGGCGCCGAAGGCCTGATGGACACCAAGGCGTCGCGCGGCGACGCGCACAAGCTGCTGGTGACTTCATCCGCGTTGTACACGGTGCCGATGATCAGCCAGCTGCCGTTCAACTGGCGCGACCTCACGCCGGTGGCCATGGTCGCCCTCGATGAGTTCGTGCTTTGGACCAATGCCGAGTCGCCCTACAAGACGCCCGCTGACTTCCTGGCCGAGGCCAAAAAGAACCCCGGCAAGATGAAGATGGGCGGCACCAGCTCCAAGCGCGAGGACCAGATCATCACCGCGCAGGTGGAACGCAAGGCCGGGGCCAAGTTCATCTACATCCCCTACAAGGGCGGCGGCGAGGCCGCCACGCAGCTCTCCGGCAAGCACATCGACGCCAACGTCAACAACCCGTCGGAGTCCATCGGCCAGTGGCGCGCCGGCGAGCACCGTGCGCTGTGCGTGTTCGCGCCGGCGCGCATGGACTACTCGGGCAAGATCACCGCCACGCAGAGCTGGGGCGATATTCCTACCTGCAAGGAGCAGGGGCTCGACGTGCAGTACCAGATGCTGCGCGTCTTCATGCTGCCCGGCGGCGTCACGCCTGACCAGCAGAAGTACTACGTGGAGCTGATGCAAAAGGTGGTGGCCACGCCGGAGTGGAAGGAGTACCTGGAGAAGAACGCGCTGAAGAACGAGTTTTTGTCGGGGCAGAAGCTGGTCGATTTCCTGGGCGCGGACGAGAACCGGCATAAGGACATCATCAAGGAAGCGGGCTTCGTGGCGGCACGCTAAGCGCGCCTGGCAACCCCCGCACAGGAGACACCCGCATGAACGACAACCCGCAAGGCCATGCCGGCGCGGCCGCGATATCGGTGCGCACCGCCGAGATCGCGGTCGCGCTGCTGATTGCCGCAGGCGCGGTGGTGGTGATGGTCAGCAACTACCGCATCGGCGCCGGCTGGGCGCCGGATGGCCCGGAGGCCGGCTACTTCCCGCTGCGCATCGGCGCCATCATCTTCGTGTCCTGCCTGGCCGTGCTGTGGCAGGCGCGGCGCATCGATGCCAGCCAGACCTTCGTCACCTGGGCACAGCTGCGCCAGGTGGCCGTGATCGTGGTGCCACTGACGGCCTACGTGGGGCTGATTTCCGTACTTGGCATCTACGTGGCATCGACCATCTTCATCGCCGGCTTCATGGTGGCCATCGGCAAGTTCGCCTGGTGGAAATCCGTGCTGATGGGCGTGGCGATCAATCTCGTGCTGTTCTGGGTGTTCGAGCTGCAGTTCCGCGTGCCGCTGCCCAAGGGCCCGCTCGAAGCGGCTTTCGGTTTCTGAGGGGCGGGCCATGGAAGAACTCAATTCACTGATGGGCGGCTTCGCCGTCGCCATGTCATGGCATAACGTGGGGCTGATGCTGATCGGCATCTTGCTGGGCATCGTGGTGGGCGTGCTGCCCGGCCTGGGTGGCCCCAACGGCGTGGCCATCCTGCTGCCGCTGACCTTCACCATGGAGCCCACATCAGCCATCATCATGCTGTCGTGCATCTACTGGGGCGCACTGTTCGGCGGCGCCATCACCTCCATCCTGTTCAACATCCCGGGCGAGGCGTGGTCGGTGGCCACCACCTTCGATGGCTATCCGATGGCGCAGAACGGCGAGGCCGGACGGGCGCTGACCTCCGCCTTCACCGGCTCCTTCGTCGGCGCGCTGGCCGGCGTGCTGCTCATCACCTTCCTCGCGCCGCTGGTGGCCAGGTTCGCGCTGCGCTTCGGGCCGCCGGAATTCTTCGCGGTGTACTTCCTTACCTTCTGCAGCTTTATCGGCATGGGCAAGGAGAGCAAGCCCAAGATCCTGATCGCGATGTGCGTGGGCTTTGCGCTGGCGGCAGTGGGCATGGACACGGTGTCCGGCACCCTGCGCATGACCTTCGGCTCCACCGAACTGCTGCGCGGCTTTGACTTCCTGGTGGTGGTGATCGGCCTGTTCGGCATCAGCGAGATCCTGATGACGATGGAAGAGGGCATCGCCTTTCGGGGCAAGCGTGCCAACATCGATCTCAAGGTAGTGCTCAAGACCTGGGCCAGCCTGCCGCGTTATTGGCTCACGCTGGTGCGCTCGTCGATCATCGGGTGCTGGCTGGGCGTCACACCCGGCGGTGCCACCGCCGCCTCCTTCATGGGCTACGGCCTGGCCAAGCGTTTCGCGCGAGATCCGTCCAGCTTCGGCAAAGGCAATATCGAAGGCGTGATCGCGCCGGAAGCGGCGGCGCACGCGGCGGGCACCAGCGCGCTGCTGCCAATGCTGGCGCTGGGCATCCCCGGCTCGGCCACGGCGGCGGTGCTGCTGGGCGGCCTGATGATCTGGGGGCTGCAGCCGGGGCCGCTGCTGTTCACCGAGCAGAAGACCTTTGTCTGGGGCCTGATCGCCAGCATGTACCTCGGCAATATCGCCGGCCTGCTGGTGGTGCTGTCCACGGTGCCGCTGTTCGCCGCCATCCTGCGGATTCCCTTCGCCATCATCGCGCCGCTGATCCTGGTGGTGTGCGCGATCGGCGCGTTCACCGTGCACAACGCGCTGTTCGATGTCTGGCTGATGCTGATCTTTGGCGTGGTCGGCTATGTGCTCAAGAAGCTGGAGTACCCGCTGGCGCCGCTGGTGCTCGCCCTGGTGCTGGGCGACCGCGCCGAGGATGCGTTCCGCCAGACCATGCTGATCTCCTCGGGCAGCATGGACGTGTTCTGGTCCAACGGCCTGGTGGGCACCATCATGGCGCTGGCGGTGACCAGCCTCGTGTGGCCGCTGATCGGCGGGCTGCGTGAGCGGCGCCGCGCCATGGCGTGATGGACGAGTACCGGGGGCATTTCCAAGAGACATGGGACATGGGACAGGAGAACCGATCATGACCGCAAGCCCGGCTCCGCCGGATGGCGCCAGCGACAGCGCGCCGCTGCTGCTCGAGCGCGATGGCGCCATCGCCACCGTGGTGCTCAACCGCCCTGCCAAGCTCAACGCCTTCACAGTGTCCATGTGGCAACAGCTTGGCGACACCTTCCGCACGCTGTCCGGCGATGCCTCCGTGCGCTGCGTGATCGTGCGCGGCGCGGGCGAACGCGCCTTCTCGCCCGGCAACGATATTTCCGAATTCGCCACCGCGCGCGCCAACAAGCAACAGGCCATCGTCTACGGCCGCGTGATGCACGGCACCGCGCAAGCCATCCTCGACTGCCCGCATCCCGTGGTGGCGCAGATCCATGGCATCTGCGTGGGCGGCGGGCTGGAGGTCGCGGCCATGGCGGATATCCGCATATGCGGCGAGAGCAGCCGCTTTGGCGCACCGATAAAAAACCTCGGGCTGGTGATGGCGCACGCCGAGATGGCGCCGCTGATCCGGCTGGTGGGCGAGGCCCGCACGCTGGAGCTGCTGTTCGAGGGCCGCATCATCGGGGCGGCCGAGGCGCATGGCATGGGCCTGGTCTCGCGCGTGGTGCCGGATGCGCAGGTGGCAGCCGAGGCGCGCGCCACGGCGCAGCGCATCGCCAGCGGCGCGCCGCTGGTGGCGAGGTGGCACAAGAAGTTCGCGCGCCAGCTCGCAGCCGGCAAGACGCTGTCGGCCGGCGAGCTCGACGAAGCCTTCGACTGCTTCGATACCGAGGACTTCCGCCAGGGGTTCCGGTCATTCCTGGCCAAGGAAACGCCGCGCTTTAGCGGCCGCTGAAGCGGCTTGCCGCATTCTTCCGGAGTCAACAAGCTATGCAAGACACAACCCCGGCGCCCGGCGCGCTGGCCGGCATGCGCGTGCTGGAGCTCGCGCAGATCATGGCCGGCCCCACCTGCGGCATGATGCTGGCCGACCTTGGCGCCGAGGTGATCAAGATCGAGAAGACGGATGGCGGCGACGATGCGCGCGGCTATCGCGAGCCGCAGATCAACGGCGTGTCGGCGCCCTTCCTGATGCTCAATCGCAACAAGCGTGCCATCGCGCTGGACCTCAAGACGCCGGAGGGGCGCGCGGTATTCCTGCGCATGGTGAAAGACGCCGACGTGGTGATCGAGAACTTCCGCAAGGGCACGCTGGAAAAACTCGGGCTTGGCTACGACACGCTCTCGCAGCACAACCCCGGCCTGATCTACTGCGCCATCTCCGGCTACGGCCGCACCGGCCCGGCCGCCGACAAAGGCGGCTTCGACCTGATCGCGCAGGGTTTCAGCGGCCTGATGAGCATCACCGGCGAGCAAGGGGGGCCGCCGCTGCGCACCGGCAATTCGATTGCCGACATCAACGCCGGCATCCTGGCCGCGTTCGGCATCCTCGCGGCCTACCAGCACAAGCAGAAGACCGGGCGCGGCCAGGTGGTCGAGACCTCGCTGATCGAGGCCGGGCTGCAGCAGCTCTACTGGCATGCCGCCATCCACTTCGCCACCGGCGAGTCGCCGGGGCCGAGCGGCTCCGCGCATGTCCTGGCCACGCCCTACCAGGCCTTTCCCACGCAGGACGGCCACATCATCATCGGCGGCGCCAACGAGAAGAACTGGGAGCGCATCGCGCAGGTGCTGGGCAAGCCCGAGTGGCTGGACGATCCGCGCTACCGCCTGAACGCGGATCGCATGCGCCATCGCGACAGCCTGCTGCCGGCCATTGGAGAGATCCTCAGCACGCAGCCATCGGCGCACTGGCTCGCCGAGTTCGACCGGGCCGGCGTGCCGGTGGGGCCGGTGCATTCCATCGGAGAGGCGCTCAGCCATCCGCAAACGCTGGCGCGCGGCATGGTGGTGGAGCAGGACCACGCGCAGGCCGGCCCGATCAAGACGCTCGGCCTGCCCGTGCAGCTGTCCGAGACGCCGGCGCGGTACCTGCGGCCGGCACCCAGGCTGGGCGAGCATACGCGCGCGTTGCTGGCCGAGTATGGCTATGGCGATGAGGAGATCGAAGCGATGCTGGCGGCGGGAGCCGTGCGGGAGACTGCCGCGGTGCAATGAGGATGTGGCGCGCTGGCCCGCGCTATGACAAACTGGCCGGCTATCATCAGCCCGATCCACCATGGAAACGTTGGTCATTCGCCGAGCCGGCACCGAAGACGCTGCCGCCATCAGCGCGCTTGCCATGAGCGTCGCGCACTACTTCACGATCGAGCCATCCGGGGCCGGCGCGGAAGGCTTTCTCGCCAGCCTCTCGCCGGAAGCGATAGCCGGATATGTCGCCAGCCCGCGCTTCCACTATCTGGTTGCCTACCGTGGCGAGCAACTGGCCGGCATCCTTGCGCTGCGAGACGCCAGCCATCTCTTTCACCTGTTCGTCGCGCCACAGATGCATCGGACCGGCGTTGCCGGATCCCTGTGGCAAGCCGCCAGCCAGGCCGCGACCGCCACCGGCGAGGTGCGTGAATTCACCGTGAATTCGAGCCCGTTCGCAACCGTTGTGTACGAGCGCTTCGGCTTCCGGTCCGTCGGGCCCCGCGCAGAGACAAAAGGCATCGCCTATGTTCCGATGCGCCTGGCACTTGAGGACGCCAGGGGCTAGCCCACGTACCAGAGAATGCTGACGAACTGGCAGGCACTGCCGGCCAGCACGAACAGGTGCCAGATGCCGTGGAAGTGCCGCACGCGCTCGTCGAACAGGAAGAACCCGATGCCTGCCGTGTAGAGCGCGCCGCCCGCCACCAGCCAGTACAGGCCGGCAGCCGGCAGCGCCGCCACCAGCGGGCCGAAGGCAAACAGGACCAGCCAGCCCATCAGCACATAGATCAGCAGCGAGAGCACGCGTGTGCGGTGGCCTATCAGGAACTCCTGCGCGATGCCGATCGCCGCCAGTCCCCAGTTCACCCCGAACAGCGTCCAGCCCCACGGCCCGCGCAGCGTCACCAGCGCGAAGGGCGTATAGCTGCCGGCGATCAGCAGGTAGATGGCGCAGTAGTCGAGCCGCCGCAGGATGTCCTTCGGGCGGCCGCGCAGGCTGTGATAGAGCGTGGAGATGGTGTAGAGAAACACCAGCGTGGTGCCATAGACCACGGAGCTGACTACCTTCCAGGCGTCGTGGTAGAGGGCCGAGGTGGTGACCAGCACTGCTGTGCCGGCGGCGGCGAGAATGGCGCCGGCCAGGTGGCTGTAGCCGTTGAAACGTTCTCCGCGGTACATGTCGTTCGTTCTCCTGTTGTGGTCGCTGGGTGGGCGATGGTTTGCAGGGGGCTTTATTTGGTATGTTGCGGTGCGTTATGGGGGGTATTTTTGCATGGAAATGGGGGCGGGGTAGCCACGGTCCCATTCGCATCCCGTGGGGGTGGCCCTTGCGGGCCCGCCGTTGGGGCTGCTGGCGGGGGCCTATCGGCGAAACCGACTTGTTGCTGGTGACGGCGTACTACGGCCCTCTGCAGCCTTGGCGCCCATCGTGCTCATTCGCGGCCCGCCAGTTCGATGCGGTAGACCAGCCGCTGGAGGAAGGTCCGCTGACCGGGGGCGAGAGCGACAAAGGTGCAGCCGATGTGATGCATGGTACTCTGGCCTTCCCAGGCTAGACCGTGCCCGACCACCTGGAGGTCGAACTCCAGTTCGCCCTGGCTGCGAAAGTCAAGCCTGCACTTCTGCAAGATCGTTCCCGCCGGAAACCGGTCGGTAAGCGCATCCTTGGAGCGAAGGCCCACACCGGACAGCGAGATGTCGGCGATATCCAGCTGCAGAAGTTGGTGGTCGGGTGTGTGTAGCTCCCAGCGTTCGCCCAAAGCGGCCTGCGGTCGTGCACGAGGCTGGCGGCGGCGCTCGAAATGGTAGAGCTCAGATGGGAAGGTTGCGGCGCAGGCCGGGCCGCCCTGATACTTGATCAGGTATGGTCTGCCGATGATGAATTCAATCCTGACATCGCGCAGCACAGCGGAGACGGCAATCTCGTCCGATGTCAGCACCAGATGCCGCTCGGCATCCGTGCGGCATCCGTCGAAGATGAGCGTACAGGCTACGGGGTCAACCTTCAGCAATGTGGTGGCAATCTTGTAGCCGTCGCGCGCACCTAGTCGAACAACGCACTTCAACCAAGCGAGATCGAGCAGCACCGCACTGATTTGTATGGGAAGGGTCAACCGTTGGCAGTCATCCAATGGGCCAATGCTTGGCGCTTGCGTGCTATTGGGTTGATGCTTGGCATTGGAATTGTTGAGGCTCACGAAAATCCTTCAATAGAAAAGGGAATCGACGAGGGCTGCTTTTCGATTCTAGCGGCGGTTTGGGTGTGCGGGCAGCCCCAACAAAGACCTTTGGGTGCATCGCCGCGACACGACAGATAACGGCAGAAAGCAGCAAGACTTCAGCCCCTGAGTTGGAAGGGGCAAGCAAGTAAGGTGTGGGCCACACGACGAGCAGCCACTGCTCGGGGCGCAGGCGTGCCTTGCCGCTATTGCCGCCGGCGTGGCGCACGCGTACGGCGGCAAAGCGCCCGCTGAGCGTTTCGTCATCGCACACTCTAGCCATGTGGTCGCCGGCCTCGCCATCCAGGCGCAGGCAGCCGAGCTGAGAATCTCTCGGCGCCATGTCTGATCAAGGTGTCGGACGCCTACATGAGCGCTCCGGTGCGCATCATGTTCGTGGGCAAGGAGACAAACGGGCGGCGGGTAGCCGTCATCCTTGTACGGCTTCAGCGCGTCGGCAAGACGGCGGCACCCTGCGCCACCGCGGGCGGCGATGCTGCCGACGAAGTGGCTGGCGCGCTTGCAATAGCCGGGGCGCTGGAGGACGGCGTACCCGGGGACGTAGATGAGGACGTAGCCGTGGCTGCCGGCGCATTGCCACGCGCAACCGTGCGCTCCGACCACCCTCCACCGAGCGCCTTGTACAGCGCGACACGGCTGGTCAGGCGGGCCAGCCGGATGGTGGCCAGGGTCTGCTGCGCGGTGTAAAGCTGGCGCTGGGCATCGAAGACCGAGAAATAATCATCCACGCCGTTCTTGAAGCGCATCTCCGACAGCCGCTGGGTTTCGCCCACTTCCTTGACCAGGGTCTCCTGCGCCGCCGCCTGGCGATCGTAGGTACCCCGCGCGGCCAGGCCATCGGCCACTTCGCGAAAGGCGGTCTGTATCGTCTTTTCATAAGCGGCGATATTGATGTCCTTCTGCACCTTGGAGGCGTCAAGCCGGGCCTGGTTGCTGCCGGCATTGAAGATCGGCATGGTGATCTGCGGCGCGAAAGTCCACGCGCCCATGCCTGCCGCGAACAGGCCAGACAGGTTGGTACTGGCGGTGCCGACCGCGGCGGTCAGCGAAATGGTCGGGAAGAAGGCCGCCCGCGCCGCGCCGATATCGGCGTTGGCCGCTTTCAGGCGGTGTTCGGCTGCCATGATGTCCGGTCTTTGCTGCAGCAATGCCGACGGCAGGCCGGCTGGCAGCTCGGCGACCAGGCCGGGCGATTCGAACGGCTCGCCCGGCGGCAGGTCTTGTGGCAGTGGGCCGCCAATCAGCAGGCCGAGGGCGTTCTCATCCTGCGCCACCTGCCGCGTGAATTGCTCCACGCCCACGCGTGCGGTTTGCACCTGGGTATCGGCGCGGTGCAGGTCGAGCTGCGCCATGGCGCCCGCGCGTTTGCCGCGCCCTACCATTTCCGCGGCGGCCTGCTGGCTCTTCAGCGTGTCTTCGGATATTTGCAGCAGTGCCTGGTCGGCGCGCCAGGTCAGGTAAGCGCTGGCGACTTCGGCAACCAGGCTGATGTGGGCGCTGCGGCGCGCTTCCTCGGTGGCGAGGTACTGCTCCAGCGCCTCGTGCTTGAGGCTGCGTACGCGCCCGAAGAAATCCAGCTCGAACGCGTTGAAGCCGACGCCCGCGCTGTACTGGTTGATGACGGACGACTGTCCAGGTGCGCGCAGGTCGCTGGGCACGCGCTGGCTGACCAAGCCCGCGCTGGCGTCGATCGCGGGGAACTGCGCGGCACGCTGGATGCGGTACTGGGCACGCGCCTGTTCGATGGCGAGCGTGGCAACGCGCAGATCGCGGTTGTTGGCCAGCGCCAGCTCGATCAGGCGCCGCAGGCGCGCATCGGCGAAGAAATCCTGCCAGCCGAGGTCGGCGGCGGCGGTGTTCGCATTGGCCGCCGCCGGCGTGCCGGGCGCGTAGGCGGGGCCGGTGGGCCATGCCTGCGGCACCGGCTGCGCGGGACGCTGGTAAGTGGGCTCCAGGGTGCAGGCGGCGAGGGCTAGCGGCAGGGCGGCGCAGAGGGCGCGCAGGGTCGGGCTGGGGGTCTTGTGCATGGGATTCAACCGGAAAAGGCGCGCCACATAAGCCGCGAGATGGCCAGCCGGGGATTGCCCCGGTGGGCGATGTTGTGACCGGGCTCGCTGAAGAGCAGGCGGATCAGGCGATGGCGCGTGGCCATATCCAGATGCAGGGCGAGCCCGAGCAGCTTGCCTTGCCGGCGCGCGATCCGGCAGGGCACCCACCCTGTCGCCTCCATCCAGACCGCGCCCTCGGCACCGACAGGTATCGCCGGCGCCATCGCGCTGGTAATGGCGACGCCATTGCAGGACAGGTTCACGGTGGTGGCGGTGTATTCGTGCCCGGCGCAGGCCACCTTGCCGTTGATGCGCAGCAGCGCCCGCTCGTGATGGGGAAAGCGTTCCTCCTTGCGGGGCCGTGGCAGTTCCACGCAGACCAGCAGCGAAGTCAGGTAGAGCACCATCGACACGGCGGTCCAGGCGACGTTGAAGACGAGTCCCGACGCGGCTGCATCGGCGGCCACCGCGCGCGCCAGGCCCATGCCGGAAAGCACGATCAGGCAGCCATACAGCGCGGCGAACTTGCCATGAATCACAAGCTTGCTGCGGTCCAGCCCCTTGTTGGTGACCTTGAAAGGACGCCCGAACGGTTTGAAGAATGCGCTGATCAAAGTCGCCGTGACCGCCAGCGAGGCGACGATCTGCGTGACCTCGGTAAAGATGGGCAGCGCGCGCGAGCCCGTTACCCAGATGCTGTAGGCCCAGTAGAGCAGCAGCGCGGGCACGCCGTAGGCAAGGAACTGCATCGGCTCGCCATACAGGGTCGGCACATCGAAGTACCAGTACAGCAAAGGCCCGGCGAGCAGCATCAGGGTGAAAGGCCGGCTCAGCCAGTGCAGCAGGCCATGCACGTAATGCAGGCGTTGCCCCAGCGTGTAGCCGCGCCCGCGCAGCGGCCCGTCGGCCGTGAGCGCGACCTGGATCGTGCCCAGGCCCCACCGGCTGCGCTGGCTGATGTATTCGGGCAGGCCTTCGGCGGACAAGCCCACGCTCAGGCGTTCGTTGAGCCAGCGCGTGATGTAGCCGTGCGGCATCAGGCGGTAGGTCAGGTGGATATCCTCGGTGACCGTGCCGGTGGGAAAGCCGCCGATCAGCCCCAGCAGGTCGCGCCGGACCACGAAGGAGGTACCGATGCAAAAGGCGGTGCCCCAGGCATCCTTGGCGGGCTGCATCACATCGAAGAAGGCGCGCTGCTCGTCGACCCAGCATTCGGTCGAGCGCAGGTTGTACTGGATCGGGTCCGCGTTGTAGTAGAACTGCGGCGTTTGCACCACGCCTACCTTGGGGTCGCCGAACAGTCCGATGGTGCGCAGCAGGATGTTCTTGTTAGGGGCGAAGTCGGCGTCGAGCACCATGATGTAGGGCGCGCCGCCGCCATGCTCCGCGCGCGCGCTATGGCGCAGCCCGTTGTTGAGGTTGCCGGCCTTGGCGTGCGTGTTGTCGGGGCGCGTGACATAGCTGGCGCCAACCTGCGCACAGAACGCTTTCAGCCAGTCGCGGCGGGTGTCGTCGAGCACCCACACGCGAAAATCCGGATAGTCGATCGCCAGCGCGGCAACGATGGTCTTCTCCAGTATCTCCAGCCCTTCGTTGTAGGTGGCAATGAAAATATCCACCCGCGGCACCGAGCGGCTGCGCCGCAGCGCGGCCTCGCCCGCGTCCGCCGCCGGCGTATGGTTGCTGCCGCGGGTCAGCGTGACGATGGAGATCAGCGTGTAGCTGATCGTCATCAATTCGAACCCGAAGAAGACGTGCGCCCACAGGCTCGGGAAGGTCATGTGCCAATCGGGCAGCGTCTGGGTCCAGCGCCAGGCGATGTAGACCAGCAGCAGCGTCGCGGTGATGGCGCCGAACACACTGCGGTCCGAGGCGCTGGCGCGGTCCCCTCGCATGCAAAGCCAAGCCAGCAGCAGGGTGGCGGCGTTGATGCCGAGCAGTGTCCTGCCATCGAGGAAGAATTCGAACATGGTTACTCCTGGCGCGGGGAGGCAGGATCGGCGCTGCCGCAAGTGGCCTGCAGGCATCCGGATGGACGGAACGGGTTCCAGCCTGCCGCCGCGAGCACGGCCCATGCGGTCGCGCCGAGGTGCGGCAGGTGGTAGTAGTAGAAATCCTCCGTGGTGGATGTCGGCCCGATCGAGAGGCCGGTGCGGATGCGTTGCTCCGGCGTGGCGTAGAGCAGGCCGGAAGGCGCGCGCTGCGATAGCAGCAGCGGCCACAGCGCGGCGGTGTCCTGCGCGCGGTTGCTGGCGCGCAGCACCAGCGCGGCCTGGCCGGTGCCCTCCGTCCAGACGCCGTCGGGGTTGCCATTGAAGCCGTAGCCGCCCTTGACGCCATGGCGCTCGCGGGTCCAGTCCAGGCCCCTGCGCCAGTCCGCGGGCGGCTCCGGGATGGCGATCAGCGGCCACAGCACCGCGTCGAGCGCCGACGGGCCGCTGTTGAGGGAGCGGCCATCGTCGCGCGTGCCGATGACAAAGCGGCCTTCGCGCGGCTGCCACATCGCCTCGACGAAGCCGCGCGCGCGCCGCGCCGCCGCCGGCCAGCGCGGATCGTCGCTGCGCCGCGCCAGCCAGCTGAACGCGGCATAGGCATCCACGTTGTGCTCGGTGGACTTCCAGGTCTGGCGCACCGGGCTGGGCTCCTCGCCGAAGTAGCCGCCGATAAAGCCGCCCGGGGCGCCGGCATCGAACAGGGTGGCGTCGACCCAGCCCATCAGCGCGCCGGCGCTGTCGAGATAGCGGCGTTCGTGGGTGGCGTCGTAGACGGCCAGCAGCATCAGCGCGGCCCATGCCACATTGCCGGTGGCGGTGCCGGCCTGGTAGGCGTCCTCGAACCAGCGCTGGCTCGGCGTGTCCCACCAGCCGGGCAAGGGCGCGGGGCCAGCCGGCAACGCGCCGGCGCGATAGGCATTACGCAGGCGGCCATCGTGGTAGTGACGGTCGCGCGCGCTGGCCGCCACCATGGCATCGGCAATGCGGCGCGCA
The DNA here is from genome assembly GCF_044627735.1 of Cupriavidus sp. CuC1. Classification (NCBI taxonomy): domain Bacteria; kingdom Pseudomonadati; phylum Pseudomonadota; class Betaproteobacteria; order Burkholderiales; family Burkholderiaceae; genus Cupriavidus; species Cupriavidus sp. CuC1. The sequence continues at coordinate 52,183 of NZ_JBIUHC010000071.1, forward strand.
TCGCCGACGCGGTGGCAGGCCACCAGCGCCACGCCGGCGAGCGCGTTGTCGTAGACGAATGCCGCCTGCTGCAGGGCGGGCGCGAGCGGGCCTTGCCCAGGCGCCGGTTCGTAGCTGCCGAGCAGCGCCGGGCCCTTGCCCGGC
>NZ_JBIUHC010000072.1:0-51663 GCF_044627735.1 Cupriavidus sp. CuC1
AGCGTGCTGCGCACCGCGGCGTCGCCGCTGGCGCCCGCCACGGCAGCGCCCGCGGGCATCGGCACGTCGTGCGGGCGCGATGGCGCCAGCGTGCGCAGGTAGCCCGTCACCCAGGCCGTGCGAATGCCCGTGCCCGCATAGCGCTTGAGGTGGGACAGCGTATCTTCGACCAGCACCGCCCGGTGCGGCGCCACCCGCTGCTGCACCAGCAGCCGGCGCAGCATGCGCCGGTCCGGCTTGGGCCGCAGGTGGCCATGCACCCACATGTCCTCTATGGCGACCACCCGCTCGAAACACCGTTGGATGCCAGCGACTTTCATCACCGCGCGCGCGTATTGCTCCGGCGCGTTGGTCACCAGGATCTTGCGCCCGGGCAGGCGGCGCAGGTGGCCGGCCAGGCCGCGCTGCACCCGCACCATCTCCGCCAGTTCGGGGAAATCATGCGCGGCGCGCAGGAAGTCGGCCGGGTCCACGTTGTGGTGGCGGATCATGCCGAGCAGCGTCGCACCGTAGCGCTGCCAGTACTTCACCCGGACCTCGCTGGCGGTGGCCTCGTCGCTGCCCAGCACGCGCGCGACATACGCCGTCATCAACTGGTTGATAGCGGGAAAGATCGCATGCGACGCGTCGTGCAGCGTGTTGTCGAGATCGAACAACCAGACCGTGCGGCCGGAATTGTCGCCCGCGGGGCGGCGTCGGCGCGCACCGCGCAGGCTGCGGCGCAAGGGCGGGGAAATAGATGGCACGCGGGAAAGAATGAAGGGTGGGGCGGCAGCGCGCGCAATGCGCGCAATGGACGCGCTGCCGGGAGATGCGTTCTAGTGCGAACGGATCATGGTACCGAACGCTTGTTCGGTCAGGATTTCAAGCAGCAGCGAGTGTTCGATGCGGCCATCGATGATGTGCACCGAATTCACGCCGCTCTTGGCCGCGTCCAGCGCCGACGAGATCTTGGGCAGCATGCCGCCGGAGATGGTGCCGTCCGCGAACAGTTCCTCGATCTCGCGCGCGGACAGGTCGGTCAGCAGGTTGCCGGCCTTGTCCATCACGCCCGGGATGTTGGTCATCATGACCAGCTTCTCGGCCTTGAGGATCTCGGCCATCTTGCCCGCCACCACATCGGCGTTGATGTTGTAGGCCTGGCCGTCGTCGGAAAAGCCGATCGGCGAGATCACCGGGATGAAGGCGTCGTCCTGCAGGGCCTTGACCACCGCCGGGTTGATGGCCTCGATATCGCCCACGAAGCCGATGTCGATGAAGGCGCCGGGACTCTCGCGGTCCGGCATCTTGAGGCGCTTGGCGCGGATCAGGCCGCCGTCCTTGCCGGTCAGGCCCACGGCCTGGCCGCCGTACTGGTTGATCAGCATGACGATGTCCTGCTGCACTTCGCCGCCCAGCACCCATTCGACCACTTCCATGGTCTCTTCATCGGTGACGCGCATGCCCTGGATAAAAGTGCCGACCTTGCCGACCTTCTTCAGGGCTTCGTCGATCTGCGGGCCACCGCCGTGAACCACGACCGGGTTCATGCCGACCAGCTTGAGCAGGATCACGTCGCGCGCGAAGCCGTGCTTGAGCTTGTCCTCGGTCATCGCGTTTCCGCCGTACTTGACCACAATGGTCTTGCCGTGAAACTTGCGGATATAGGGCAGCGCCTCGGCAAGGATTTCGGCCTTGAGGGCTGGGGCAATTGCGGCCACCGCGGTAGCGGCAGGCCCAGGGGTGTCGGCGTTCATGGCAAGGGACATCCGTGAGATTCAACAGGTATCATGGCAATTCTGACCGGCGGTGAACAACTGGTTACGGGGGTTTTTACCCCGATTAGGCCACCTCCGGCCGCGGCAGGCGCCGATTTTACAAGAAACCGCGGCGCACGCGTGCAGACGGTGGTGCAGCGGGGGTTCAAAACCGGTGCATGCGTACTGCGGCGCACCATGGCGTTCTATCCACGCAACAGTTGGCCAACAGTCGCATCACCACCGAATAGCGGCAACGCAATGAGCCTGCACCCCGACGATCTTAGCGCCCTGCGCCCCCATTTGCTGCGCTTCGCGCGCCTGCAGCTGCGTGACCAGGCACTGGCCGAGGATACCGTCTCCGACACCCTGGTGGCCGCGCTGGAGCACCCGGAGCGCTTTAGCGGCCAGTCCGCGCTGAAGACCTACCTGATCGGCATCCTCAAGCACAAGATCATCGATACGCTGCGCAGCGGCCGGCGCGAAGTGCGCCTGACGCTGGGCGGCGGCGAGGACGATGACGAGGCCCAGTCGGATATCGACGCCTTCGATGCCCTGTTCGCCAAGAATGGCCATTACCATACGCCGCCATCCGACTGGGGCAACCCGGACCGCGCCCTGGAGCGCCGTGAGTTCTTCGAGATCCTGCAACTGTGCGTGGACAAGCTGCCCGCCAAGATCGGCCGGATTTTCATGATGCGGGAATGGCTGGAGCTGGAAACCGAAGAAATCTGTCAGGAACTGGAGATCACGACGACTAATGCTTGGGTCATGCTGTACCGGGCCCGCATGCGCCTGCGCGAGTGCCTGGAGCTGAACTGGTTCGGGCAGAAGGCGTGAGCGCCAGAACCTTGGCCTGAAGCTGGCCCGACCTTGTAAGCAGGCAGCGACAGCCAGGCAAGCTGCCACGGCCCAAAACCGCCTCTCCAACCAAAGGAAGCCATGCCTGATACGCCACCCCGCCGCCGGCTGCTGCCAAACTGCCGGGAGATCCACCACCTGACCATGGAAGGCATGGACCGGCCGCTGAGCTGGATCGAGCGCGTGCGCATGCGCGGGCACATGGCGATTTGCGACGCCTGCACCAATTTTTCGGGCCAGATGCGGCTGATGCGCGCCGCCATGTCCCGGTTGGGCCAGGAAGACGAGCCACCCCGGGGCACGCCGTGAGCGATCCGGCCACGGTGCTGACGGGGCTACTGCGCCCGGTGGAGCATTGCAGCGCATGCGGCGCCGGCTTTGTGTGCGGCTATGCCGCCGGCCTGCCGCACTGCTGGTGCGCCACCCAGCCGCTGCTGCCCGCCCGCCAGATCGTGCCGGGCCAGCACTGCCTCTGTCCCGCCTGCCTGGCGCGCCGCCGCAAGGATGGCGGCAACGCGCAAGCCGAAGGCTGATCAGTTCGCCGCCTGCGCCGGCACCGTGCTGGCCGCGCCCGCCCCGGCGAAATGCATCACCACCACCCCCAGCACCACCAGCGCAGCGCCGGCCAGGCGCCCCGGCGTCACGGCGCGGGCCGCAAAGCCCGCCAGGCCAAACTGGTCCAGCAGCAGCGCGCCCACCATCTGCCCCGCCACCACCGCCGCGATAAAGCCGCCGGCGCCCAGGCGCGGGGCCAACACCAGCGCCACGGTAATGTAGAACACGCCCGCCACGCCGCCCGCCCACATCCAGGCCGGCCCGCCCGCCGCCAGCGAGGGCAGCGGGACCTTCAGCAGCCACGGCAGCGGCAGCACCACCGCCAGGCTGACCAGCAGCGAAACCACGGTGGCCCACAGCGGATGGCCCAGGCTGCGCCCGAGGGTGGCGTTGGCGCCGGCCTGCAAGGGAATCAGCGCCCCGGAAACAATGGCCACCAGGACGGGAACGAGGCCGGCGAGCGCCGGCGAAATGTTGTTGAGACCGGGCACTTAGGCATCTCCTGCAAAAAAATTTGATGCCTCAGTGTGAAATATTGCGCCGCGAATTACCAATTCTCGTTTCATAGCGTTAATATGCGCCGCATGAATGATCTCCGCGGTATCGACCTCAACCTGCTGGTGGTGCTGGAAGCCCTGCTGGCCGAACGACATATTTCACGCGCCGCGCTGCGCCTGCACCTCAGCCAGCCTGCGGTGAGCCATGCCCTGGGCCGCCTGCGCCAGTTGCTGGATGACCCGCTGCTGGTGCGCGGCCAGGGCGGCCTGGTGCCGAGCGCGCGCGCCCACGAACTGGCGGGCCCGCTGGCCGAGGCGCTGGCGCAGGTGCGCATCCTGCTGGGGCCGTCCGGCTTCCAGCCCGCCACGGCGCGCCGCAGCTTCCGCCTGGCCATGTCCGACTACGGCGCGATGGCGCTGCTGCCCGGGCTGCTGCGCGCGGTGCGCAAGATCGCCCCGGGCATCGACCTGGTGGTCAGCCAGGCCAGCCGCGAAGCCATGACCGCCAAGGTCGCCGATGGCGAGATCGACCTGGCGCTGGGCGTGTTCGGGCAGCCTCCGGAAGGCGTGCGCAGCACGGAGCTGTTCGAGGAAACCTATGCCTGCATGGTGGATGCGGCCACGGTGCGCGGCCTGGGCAAGCTTGACCAGGTGGCGTACCTGGCCCGCTCGCATGTGCTGGTGGCAGCCCACAGCGAGCGCGTGGATGCCATCGATGCCGCCGTGGCCAAGGTTGGCGGGCGGCGCAAGATTGCCTGCGTGCTGCCCCACTGGAGCGTGGCGCCAGCGCTGATCGCCGGCACCAACCTGGTCCTGACCACGGCGCGGCGCAGCCTGGCCGCGTTCGAGGAAGATCCGCGCTTCGCGGTGTTCGATCCGCCCTTCCCGCTGCCGGGCTTTGGCTTCAGCCTGATCTGGCACGACCGTACCGACGCCGATCCCGGCCATAGCTGGCTACGCGAGCGCGTGATCGCGGTGGCGGCCGGCGACGAGCCGGACGACGCGATCAGCCTGCGCAGCTAGGCAGCCTGGCTGCCTGCCTTTAGCGCTTCAGTGCTTGTGGTCGCCGTGCGCGCCGGCGACCGGCGCCGTGGCGGTGAGATCACGCACTTCGGCGTCGACCTTCTGCTCGATCACCTTGCCGCCCTGCTCGATCTTGAGCGTCAGCGGCACGGTGTCGCCCTTCTTCAGCGGCACCTTGAGGCCCATCAGCATCACGTGGTAGCCGCCCGGCTTGAGCTCGACGTCCTGCATGCGGGGCAGGTCGAGCGCGCCGATGGCGCGCATGCGCATCACGTTGCCATCCATCTTCATTTCATGCACTTCGGCCGTGGTTGCCGCTGGCGTGCTGACGCCGAGCAGCTTGGCGGGCTCGTGCGCATGCAGGGTCATGAAGACGCCGGTGGCGGTCTGCGCCGGCACGGTGCCGCGCGCCCAGGCGTTGCTGACGTCGACCTGGGCGAAAGCCGCGTTCGAGCACAGCGCGGCGAGCAGGGCGGCGGGCACCGCGGCGAGGAATCTGGCTTGCATCTGGACTAGCTCCACTGAGATTCAAAAGACTGCACGAAAAGAAACATTAAACCATGACGACCCTGCTGGCGTGAGCCGGGCAGCGCAATTCGGGTAGCCGGCCGGGCCGCTAACCTGCAGCGAACCGTTCAGTCTGGCAGCGCCGCTGGCGCCAACCAATGCGGCACGGTGTCGCACGCGACGGGCCGGGCCCCGGTCGTTGTTAAACTCGCGGCATGGATACCATCGCAGCCGTGCCGCCAGACACGGTCCCCTCGCGCCCCGGCTCCGCCACGAGCATCGCCCCGGTCCGCCACAACCTGATGAGCCTGCGCCGCCTGTTCTGGCTGCGCTGGGCGCTGATGGGCGGGCAGTCGGTGCTGCTGGTGTCGTGCGAGTCCGTGGCCGGCGTGATCCTGCCGTACAGCCCGCTGCTGGCGATCCTCTCGCTGCAGGCGGTGTTCAACCTGCTGACCGGCCTGCGCCTGCGCATGCACGCCAGCCGCGGCAGCATGCCGAGCGACGCCGAGCTGATGGGCCAGCTGATGGTCGACCTGACGGCGCTGTCGGCCAACCTGTTCTTCACCGGCGGCGCGACCAACCCCTTTGTCTCGTTCTACCTGCCGGGCCTGGCGATTGCCGCCGCCATCCTGCCGTGGCGCAATGTGATCGCGCTCGCCGTCTACGCGATGGCCTGCTACAGCCTGATGCTGATCGAGTACGTGCCGCTGAACCTGCACAACCCGGACAATGCCATCAACTATCACCTGGCCGGCATGTGGCTCAACTTTGTCGCCAGCGCAACCATGATCGCGGTATTTGTGGCGCGCCTGTCCGGGGTGCTGCGCCAGCGCGACGCGGAGCTCAACCTGGCGCGCGAACAGTTGCTGCGCGACGCGCGCATTGAAGCGCTGAACGACCAGGCCGCCGCGGTCGCCCATGAGATCGGCACGCCGCTGGCCACGCTGGCGGTCATCGCGGGCGAGCTGCGCGCCGATGCCGCGGACCCGCGCCTGGCGGCCACGCAAGTGTCCGCCTACCTGCCGGACCTGCAGACCATGGAGCAGCAGCTCGAGCTGTGCAAATCGATCCTGGCCCGCCTGCGCGACGACCACGAGACCGCGGCGGCGCAGCGCATCGATGCCTGGCTGGACGCTTATGTGGAGCGCTGGCAATTGCGCCACCCCCATGCCCGGCTGGAAGCCAATGCCATCGGCGAAGCCGCCGCCCTGCCGGTGGAAGCCGCGCGCGTGGGGCAGATCCTGACGATCCTGCTGGACAACGCCGCGCGCAGCCAGCTGGCCGCGGGGCACGAACAGATTCCGCTGCGCCTGGCCATCGCGCTGGAGGACAACGGCGCGCTGCCGACGCTGACGTTTCGCGTCACCGACCGCGGCCTGGGCATCCCCAAGTCTCAGCGCGCGCGCCTGGGCGAAGCACCGATGACCAGCATGCATGGCGGCCAGGGCATCGGCGTGTACCTGGCACAAAGCGCAGCCCTGCAGATGGGCGGCCGGCTGGCCTGGCACGACCACCACGAGGGCGGCACCGTGGCCGAGCTGCGCCTGCCCGCGCCCTCCCCGGCAGCCTTGCCGGCCGCTCCACCGTTTGCCTCACCCCTGACAACGACAACGAGCCCGCATGACCGACGCCCACCATGATCCCGCCGCCGACGGCGCACAGCCCGGCGCCAGCGATGCCGCTCCATTCCTGGTCGTCGACGACGATGCCGTGTTCGCCGGCGCCCTGGCGCGCGCGCTGACGCGCCGCGGCTATGCGGTGCAGGTCGCGCACAACCGCCAGCAGGCGCTTGCGCTCGCCGCGCAAACGCCGTTTGCCTACATCACGCTGGACCTGCACCTGAGCGCGCCCCCGGAAGCGGGCAGCACCGCGCCGGCCGAGTCAGGCCTGCAACTGGTCGCGCCGCTGCGCGCGGCATTGCCGGACGCGCGCATCCTGGTGCTGACAGGCTATGCGAGCATCGCCACCGCGGTGGCCGCGGTCAAGCATGGTGCCGATGAGTACCTGGCCAAGCCGGCCAATGTGGATTCGATCCTGACGGCGCTGATGGCCGGGGTATCGGAAGACGCGGCAGAAGCCGCCATGGAAGAGCCGGTGCCGCTATCGGTGGCACGGCTGGAGTGGGAACACATCCAGCGGGTGCTGTCAGAGCACGAAGGCAATATCTCGGCTACCGCGCGCGCGCTCAATATGCATCGGCGCACGCTGCAGCGCAAACTGGGCAAGCGGCCGGTATCGCGGTAGATGGTCCGTGCCTGAGAAACGCTCAGGCGCACCTTCAGAGGCGCAGTTGCACGTAGTCCCAGTCCAGATCGTTCTCCCGGCCGAGGGCTTGCTCGGCAACGCGCAGGGCGTCACTGGCATGGCGATCGGCGCGCGAGCCAAGATCGCCGGCCTGCACGGCCAGCTCCACCGCGGCTTGCGGCGTGGTGCTGGTCGACACGGCGGGCTTCGCCACAACGGGCGCGCTCGCCTGGCGAAGTACGGGCGCGGCCTCCGGGCGCACGCAGAGAAAGACGGTTGCCGCGGCAAGGCCACACAGCACGCCGAACGAGGACAGTAGCTCGCGTTTCATTTCGGTTCTCCTGCCTGGTTGGTGGTTGAGGGTGCGGGTTCGGAAAGCGGGTGCTAACCGGCCGGCTACGAGCTTTCGATCGTGCCGGCCGCCACTTTGGCATTGCATCGCAACACGTACCAGCGTGCTTACGAATGCTTACCTGTCTTACTCTTCTCTTTACCAGCGTGTCTTAGCCGGTGCTTTACCAGCGGGAATCCCGCTCCCACGCCTTCATTTCCTCTTCCACGCGCTCCTTGGTGTAGCCGTAGCGCTCCTGGATCCGGCCGGCAAGCTGGTCGCGCTTGCCCTGGATCCGGGTAAGGTCATCGTCCGTGAGCTTGCCCCACTTTTCCTTGACCTTACCCTTGGCCTGCTCCCACTTTCCTTCGATCTGATCCCAGTTCATGGGCGTTTCCCCTATCGTGGATGGGTGACGTGCTGAGTCGTGCTGAGTCGTGCTAAGTCAACGTGCTAAGTCAACGTGCTGACTCAACGTATCGAGTCTGCGTACGAAGGCAAGTTACTTGGCGTACTTGGTCTTCACGTCGGCCTGGCACTTGCTCTTGGCATCGCCGGACATGGCATCGCACTTTTCCTTGTCAGCCTTGTAGGCGGCGTCCACGGTGTCCTTCTTGGCATCGGCACGCGCTTCGGCTACGTCGGTGCTGGTGCCGGTAGCGGCAGCCTTCTCGACCTTGGCCGAACCCAGGGCTTGCTCATGGGCAACCTTGGCTTCCTTCACGCACACGTCCTTGTCATTGCCCTTCCTGTCGTCGCACTTTTCCTTGGCCACGCTGTAGTCGGCATCGGCCTTGACCTTGTCCGCCTTGGCGCGCGCCTTGGCCGTGCCATCGCGGGTCGCTTCGGCGTTGGCCTTGGCCACGTCCTCGTCGCGCTTGGCTTCCTTCACGCAAACGTCCTTGGCATTGGCCTTGAGGCTGTCACACTGGGCGCGGGCGGCCTTGTAGTTGGCGTTAGCGGTCTTCACGGCCGCGTCGTAGTCAGCCTTGGAACCTGCGGGTGCGGCATGCGCCAGCGTGAAGGCGGCGGGACCGGCAAACATCATCGAACACACTGCTGCGCTCAGCCATTTCTTCATCATGTCGTGCTCCTTTTTCAGTGGCGGAATACTGTGGAGGGCGGTCTCGCTGTTGGGCTCCTGCCCGGTGCGATCCGCGTTTGCCCACACCGTAGGTACAGAGTACGCATGGGCACCTCCTACAATCAGGCGTCACGCTCCGAAAGCCGCGTAAGACAATTCCGACATGATTTGCGGGGCACACCACGCCGTGGCCCTGCGGCCCTGCGCCGCAGGGCCAGCGACGGCCTTCGGCGCTAGACTGGCGCGCTTCCCAGGAGAATCGACATGACCGCATCCCGCCTGCTGCCCGCAATGACCATCGCGCTGGCCTCGCTTGGCGCAAGCTGGACCCCCGCCGCGTTCGCCCACATCGTGTTCGAGCAGAAGACCGCGACAGCCGGCAGCTACGTCAAAGGCGCGCTGATGGTGGGCCATGGCTGCAACGGCAGCGCTACCCGCGCCATCACCGTGACCATCCCGGAAGGCGTGCAAGGCGCCCATCCGCAGCCCAAGGCGGGCTGGCAACTGGAAGTGAAACGCGCGCCACTGGCCAAGCCCTATGCCTCGCACGGCAAGACCGTGAGCGAGGACGTGCGCACGCTGCGCTGGTTTGCCGGCTCGCTGGCCGACGCGCATTTCGATGAATTCGTGATGCTGATGAAGCTGCCGGAGCAGGCCGGCAAGCTGTATTTCCCGGTGGTGCAGGAGTGCGAGGACGGCCGTGCCGAGTGGACGCAGATCCCCGCCGATGGCCAGAGCCTGCGCGAGCTGAAGACGCCGGCGGCGGAGCTGGAACTCACCGCGCCGATGCCAGCGGGGCATGTGCACGCGCACTGAGCGGGCACATGGCAAAACGACAAAGGGCGCACCGAAGTGCGCCCTTTGTCGTTGGATGCCGCCTGACAGACCTATGGCGGGCTAAGGCTTACACGCTTACAGCACGTAGCGCGACAGGTCTTCGTTGCCGGCGAGGTCGCCCAGGCGTTCGTCAACGTAAGCCGCGTCGATGATGACCCTCTCGCCCGATGACTTGGTGGCGTGGAAGGACAGGTCCTCGAGCAGCCGCTCCATCACCGTGTACAAGCGGCGCGCGCCGATGTTCTCGACCTTCTCGTTGACCGAGAAAGCGATCTCGGCCAGCCGGCGGATGCCGTCCGGCGCGAACACCAGCTCGACCTGCTCGGTGCTCAGCAACGCCTGGTACTGCTTGGTCAGGCTGGCATCGGTCTGGGTCAGGATGGCTTCGAAGTCGGAGACCGACAGCGATTCCAGCTCGACCCGAATCGGGAAGCGGCCCTGCAGCTCCGGGATCAGGTCGCTGGGCTTGGACAGGTGGAACGCACCCGAGGCAATGAACAGGATGTGGTCGGTCTTGATCATGCCGTATTTGGTGTTGACCGTGGTGCCCTCGACCAGCGGCAGCAGATCGCGCTGCACGCCCTGGCGCGACACTTCGCCGCCGCCCAGTTCGCTGCGGCTGGCGATCTTGTCGATCTCGTCCAGGAACACGATGCCGTTCTGCTCGACGTTGGCCACTGCCTTGTGCTTGACCTCCTCGTCATTGAGCAGCTTGGCGGCTTCCTCGTCGATCAGCAGCTTGAAGGCTTCGTGCACCTTCATCTTGCGGCGCGCCTTCTTGCCCTGGCCCAGGCCCGCAAACATTGTGCGGATCTGCTCGGTCATGTCTTCCATGCCCGGGGGACCCATGATGTCCATGTTCGGCGAGCCGGCGGCAACCTCGAGCTCGATTTCCTTGTCGTCGAGCTGGCCTTCGCGCAACTTCTTGCGGAACACCTGGCGCGTGTTGGAATCCTTTTCCTCGGGCTGGTTGAAGCCGATATCGCGCGGCGGCGGCAGCAGCACGTCGAGCAGGCGGTCCTCTGCGGCTTCCTCGGCCTTGGTGCGCACCTTCTTCATCTCGGACTCGCGCGCCTGCTTGACCGCCATCTCGGCAAGGTCGCGCACGATGGTGTCCACATCGCGGCCGACGTAGCCCACCTCGGTGAACTTGGTGGCCTCGATCTTGATGAACGGCGCATCGGCCAGCTTGGCCAGGCGGCGCGCGATCTCGGTCTTGCCGACACCGGTCGGCCCGATCATCAGGATGTTCTTGGGCGTGATTTCCTGGCGCAGGGGTTCTTCCACCTGCTGGCGGCGCCAGCGATTGCGCAGCGCAACCGCTACCGCTTTCTTGGCCTTGTTCTGGCCGATGATGTGCTTGTCGAGTTCGGAAACAATTTCCGACGGGGTCATGGTATGCGACATGGTATCCGTTCAGAGGAAGACGACGGACCGGAGCGGTGCGGCATCCGGGCCCAGGCAGCCGCGCGTCAGGCTTTTGCGCGGCCGGCCGACGCTCATTCCAGCGTCTCGATGACGAAATTGGTGTTGGTGTAGATGCAGAGCTCGCCGGCAATGCCCAGCGACTTCTCGACGATGTCCTTGGGCGAAAGCTCGGTGTTCTCCACCAGCGCCTTGGCGGCCGACTGGGCATAAGCGCCGCCCGAGCCGATCGCGGCCACGCCGCCTTCGGGGTCGAGCACATCGCCGTTGCCGGTGATCACCAGCGTGGTGTCGCGGTCGGCGGTGATCAGCATGGCCTCGAGCCGGCGCAGCGCGCGGTCCGAGCGCCAGTCCTTGGCGAGGTCGACGGCGGCGCGGGTCAGGTTGCCCTGGTACTTCTCCAGCTTGGCCTCGAAGCGGTCGAGCAGCGAGAAGGCATCAGCGGTGCTGCCGGCGAAGCCAACCAGTACCTTGCCGTTATAGATGCGGCGCACCTTGCGGGCGGTGCCCTTCATCACAATATTGCCGAGTGTGACCTGGCCGTCACCGCCGACTGCAACCTGGTTGCCGCGCCGGACGCTGACGATGGTAGTGCCGTGATACTGTTCCATGATGGCTTCGCAAGAATATGTCAGGGAGGTAGGTGGCGACGGGTGCGGTGAATTCAAGGGCCACCGTAAGCGGCCCACCGTGCGCATCCCTGCCGGACCGAAGGCAATCAAACCAATATAGACGAGGTGGCTGCCGCCGCGCGCGGGCACCCCCCCTCAAAAAACAAAAAGGCCACGCATTGCGCGTGGCCTTTTCGCCATCCGCGGGCGGGCGCCCGCGGACGAGCCGTTCTTTTGCGTCCGGTCAGTCGGCGTACACGCCGGCCTTCTTGATCACCGGGGTCCACTTGCCGATTTCCCCGGCCAGGAAGACCTTCAGCGATTCCGGCGTGGCGCGCTGCGCGGGCACGGCTTCGGCGCCCAGCTCAGCCATCTTGGCGCGGAAGTTCGGATCCGTCACTGCCTTTTGCAGCGCTGCCGAGAGCTTGTCCACCACCGGCTTGGGCGTGCCCTTGGGCGCGTACATGGCGTGCCAGATCTTCACTTCGACACCCGGCAGGCCTTGCTCGGCGGCCGTCGGGATGTCCTTGAAGGCTTCCACGCGGCGGTTCTGCATGGCCGCATAGGGCTTGAGAGACCCCGCCTTGAGCTGGCCGGCGATATTGGTGGTCTGGTCGCACATCAGGTTGACCTGGCCGCCCAGGATATCGGTCAGCGCCGGCGCCGTGCCCTTGTAGGGCACCGTGGTCAGCTCGGTCTGGATGGCGCTCTGGAACAGCAGGCCGCACAGGTGCGAGGCCGAGCCGATGCCGGCGTTGGCCAGCGACAGCTTGGCGGCATTGGCCTTGATATAGGGGACCAGGTCCTTGAAGTTGGCGGGCGGCAGGTTCTTGTTGCCAACCATCACCATCGGCACGTCGGCGATCTCGCCCACGGTCTCGAAGTCCTTGAGCGGGTCGAAGCCGAGGTTGCGGTACAGGGCCGGCGCCGTCGACATGCCGATATGGTGGATCAGGATGGTGTAGCCGTCGCCCTTGGACTGCGCGACCTTCTTGGCGCCGATGGTGCCACCAGCGCCGCCCAGGTTCTCGATCACCATCGTGGTACCCAGGTGCTTGGACATGATCATGACCAGCTCGCGCGAGACCTTGTCGGTCGGGCCGCCTGCGGCAAACGGCACCACCACCGATACCGGCTTGCTGCCTGGGAATTCCTGTGCCTGCGCGCCCGCATGCACTCCCATTACGCCGACCGTCAGCGCGGCAGCCACAAACTGTGCAACTCGTTTCATGCTATCTCCTGGATACCCTTCTATTCCCGTCCCGACACTGCCCCGGCCGGAGTGGCGCGCCCTGTCGGGCGCTGCCATTCCTGCGCTGCCGGCCCGATCCGGGCGGCAGCGCCGACCATGACGCGGGCACAGCGCATACGGCCGCCGCGGCTTGGGCCGCGCGATCGGAGCGCAATGCTATCAATGTCGAAAAGTGGCAAATATCCGGAATAACCCGCTAAGACATTTCTTCGCAAAAATCACGCCAAATGTATCGAACTCGCCGCAGCCTGCGGGAATCGGGAGGCAACAGGACAGCAACAAGGCAACAACAGGAGACCAGCAGAAGATCAGCAGAAGAAGTCGAGCATTTCCTCCTGCAGTACCTCGGGCGCCTCCTCCGGGATGTAATGCCCGCAAGGCACCGCGCGGCCGCTGACCTCGCTCGCCACCTCCTGCCACAGCGACAGCGGCTCGAAACAGCGGGCCACCACGCCGTGCTCTCCCCACAGCACGCGTAGCGGGCAATCCAGCCTGCGGCCATCGGCGCGGTCCGCGCGGTCATGGTCCAGGTCGATGGTGGCCGCCGCGCGGTAGTCCTCGCACATCGCGTGCACGTGGGCCGGATCGCGCATGGCGGCGGTATATGCGGCCATCGCGTCGGGGGCGAACGGGCTCAGCCCGGCGTGGCGCAGGCCCATCAGCCTGTTGAGGTAGAACTCGGGTTCCGCATTGATCAGCGTTTCCGGGAACGGCGCCGGCTGGATCAGGAAGAACCAGTGCCAGTAGGCGGCGGCAAACGCCATGCTGGTGCGCTCGTACATGGCCAGCGTGGGCGCAATGTCCAGCAGCATGGCACGCGTGACCCGGCCCGGATGGTCCGCGATCAGCCTGTGCGCCACGCGCGCGCCACGGTCGTGGGCGCATAGCGCGAAGCGGTCGAAACCCAGCTGCGCCATCACCGCCACCTGGTCCTGCGCCATTGCGCGCTTGCTGTAGTTCTCGTGGCCGGCGCTGCCCGGCGGCGCGCTGCTGCCGCCGTAGCCGCGCAGGTCGGTGGCGATCACGGTAAAGCGGTCGGCCAGCGCCGGCGCCACCTTGTGCCAGATCAGGTGGCTCTGCGGATGGCCGTGCAGCAATAACAAGGGCGGCCCGGAGCCGCCGCGCACGCCGGCGATCCCCACGTCGCCGATGTGCAGGCGAAAGGACTCGAAATTGGGGAACAGCAGGGCGCTGGCGTCGTTCTGCATGGGGTGTCTCCTCGCGTCTCGGGGGCCTGCTGGCGATGATAGACGCAAAGCGGGAGCGCGACGGGACGCACGCCGCGCACGGCAGCCAGGGCAACGAGTTGACGCAACTGAATTGCATCACCTGGGGCGCTATGGTTAAATCGGTCCATGAGCAGCAGCCCCTCCCCCACCCAGGCCATGCCTGCATCCGCCATGTCCCCCGCGCCGGCTACCCTGGACGCCGCCCACGAACGCCTGCGCGAACTGGGCGCCCGTGTGACCCAGCCGCGCCTTGGCATCCTGGCCTGCCTGATGGAAAGCCATGAACCGCTGACCCACCAAGCCGTGATCGACCGCATGCCGGCCGATGGCGAAGCAATCGACCGCGTGACCGTGTACCGCGTGCTCGACTGGCTGGTCGAGCAAGGGTTGGCCCAGAAACGGGCCGGCCACGACCGCGTCTTCCGCTTCAGCCTGGTCGAGCACGAGGCAGCGCGCGCCCAGGTGCACCGGCAGCACAGCCACTTCCATTGCAATCGCTGCGACCGCACTTTCTGCCTGGACGGCGTCAGCGCGCCGGCGCAAGCCGCGCCCAAGGTGCCAAGCGGCTTCGCCGTGGAGCATGTGGAGCTGACCGTAAACGGCGTTTGCGCCGAATGCGGCGCACGCACCCATGGCAAGCACGGCTGAGCGACGGCCCCGCCCGCGCGCTACATGAACGAACAAGTTATCCAAACACCACTTACCCCGCGTACGACAGGCCAAAGCGGTATCCCTTCCCGGAGAAAACAATGTCCAAACTGATCCCGGTCACGATCCTGACCGGCTTCCTCGGCAGCGGCAAGACCACCCTGCTCAAGCGCATCCTGAGCGAGCAGCACGGCATGAAGATCGCCGTGATCGAAAACGAGTTCGGCGAAGAGAACATCGACAACGAGATCCTGGTGCAGGATGGCCGCGAGCAGATCGTGCAGATGAGCAACGGCTGCATCTGCTGCACCATCCGCGGCGACCTGGTGGCGGCGCTGTCGCAGCTGATGACCCGGCGCGACGCCGGCGAGATCGATTTCGACCGCGTCGTGATCGAAACCACCGGCGTGGCCAACCCCGGCCCCGTGGCCCAGACCTTCTTCATGGACGACGAGATCGCCCAGCGCTACCTGCTGGACGCCGTGATCACCCTGGTGGACGCCAAGCACGCCAACCGGCAGCTCGACAAGCAGGAAGAAGCGCAGCGCCAGGTTGGCTTTGCCGACGCCATCTTCATCACCAAGGCGGACCTGGTGCCGGAGGGCGGGATCAAAGACCTGCGCCACCGCCTGCTGCACATGAACCCGCGCGCGCCCGTGCGCACGGCGCATTTCGGCGAAGCGCCGATAGACACAATCTTTGACCTTCGGGGCTTCAACCTGAACGAAAAGCTGGAAATCGACCCGGATTTCCTGCGTGCCGAGGCCGAGGAGCACGATCACGACCACGCGCACGAACACGCCCATGGCGACCATTGCGAGGATGACTGCGGCCATGACCGGCACGATCACGGCCATGGTCACAAGCACGACCACCACCATCACCACCACCACACCGACCGCATCGGCTCGTTCGTCTTCCGCAGCGAAAAACCCTTCAATTACGCCAAACTGGAGGAATTCCTGTCCGGCATCCTGTCGGTCTACGGGGAACACCTGCTGCGTTACAAAGGCGTACTCTATATGGACGCGGTGGACCGGAAAGTGGTCTTCCAGGGTGTGCATCAGTTGATGGGCAGCGATATCGGCGCCAAATGGGGCGATGAAACCCCCGGCACCAAGATGGTCTTCATTGGCGTGGACCTGCCCAAGGACGCCATCCTGAAGGGCCTCGCCACCTGCCTGGCCTGAAGCCGACGGGCAGCGCCGCCCACCCTGCCACCCCCCTCGTCGGAGGGGGGCTGGGATATCAGGGAAAACTCCCCGCTTTTCTCCCATATCTCCAAATTTTTTGTTCAAGTACAATAGGCTGGATTTAGTGCGGGTAACGTAGCCTTTTGTCCTTTGGCGACGGCGCCCGCAATGCAGGACGGCGGTCGTCGTCAGCATGAGGCGGGCTGCCGGCAGGTGCGGTCGCAGTGCTTCATGCGGAGACCGCCCTCCGCTTGGGGCACCCGTCACGCGCCGTCATCGATCGACGCGAGAGAGAGGTGTCCCATGGTAGCCGCAACGAAAACGAAAGAAAGCCGCAGCAAAAGCAGCAGCGCTGCGGCCGAGACGCTGAAGGCACAGTCCATGGAGGCTGCGCCTGCTCCCCGCGGCAGTACGGCGCACGCCGGTGCGGGCGAGGCCAAGGGAGGCACGCACAGCAGCAAGTCTGCAGCCAGCCAGAGCGAAACCTCCGCGCCGCGCAAGCGGCCGGACACTGCACCCGAGCGGACCAAGACGCCGCCGGTCGCACCAACAAGAGAATCAGCAGCAACCATGAGCAGCAATAAACTTCTGACTGAAGCTGAAATCCTGAAGATGGGCGACAAGGATTACATGAACGAAGCGCAACTCGGCTTCTTCAAACATCGCCTTGAGCAGCTGCGCGACGATATCCTGAAAAACGCCGACCAGACCACCGAGCACCTGCGCGAAACGGTCATCGTGCCGGATCCCGCCGACCGCGCCACCATCGAGGAAGAGCACGCGCTGGAACTGCGCACGCGCGACCGCGAGCGCAAGCTGCTCAAGAAGGTCGAGCAATCGCTGGCCCGCATCGAGTCCGGCGACTACGGCTGGTGCGAGGAAACCGGCGAGCCGATCGGCGTGCCGCGCCTGCTGGCCCGCCCCACCGCCACGCTGTCGCTGGAAGCCCAGCAACGCCGCGAACTGCGCCAGAAGCTGTTCGGCGACTGATTCCGCGACTGCCCGGGGCCGTCGCCCCGCGCGCCAGACGGCCCGGTTCTCCGGGCCGTTTTGTTTGAGCGGCACGCCCCGCCAGGCATCGCGTCCTTTCGTCTTTCGCCTTTGTGGTGTCACAGGCACGGGCCTATCATTAGGAACGGCTGGATTCGTGCGGCCATCGCGCTCCCCGAATTACCGGCTTTCCCCCCTGCTTTCTGATACAGTCGCAACTTTGTTGCAATAACACGCGCCCAACCCCGGCGCGCCTCGATGCCATGGCCGATCGCCTGCCCGTCACCGTGCTGTCCGGATTCCTCGGTGCCGGCAAGACAACCCTGCTCAATCATGTCCTGGCCAACCGCGAAGGCAAGCGGGTGGCTGTGATCGTCAACGACCTGGCGGACGTCAATATCGACGCCCGCCTGCTTGGCGACGGCATGCTGGCGCAGGCTGGCGAGCGCCTGATCGAGCTGACCAATGGCTGCATCTGCTGCACGCTGCGCGAGGACCTGCTGACCGAGATCGGCAAGCTGGCGCGCGAGGGCCGCTTCGATTACCTGCTGGTCGAGTCGACCGGGGTCGCCGAGCCGCTGCCCATCGCGGAGACCTTCACCTTCGAGGATGAGCAAGGCGTGGCGCTGGACGCCATCGCCCGCCTGGACACCATGGTGACGGTGGTCGATGCCGCGCACTTCCTGCAAGACTTCAACGAAGCCGACTTCCTCCAGCACCGCGGCCAGGCGCGCGACGAGGACGACGACCGCACGGTGGTCGACCTGCTGATCGAGCAGGTCGAGTTCTGCGACGTGATCGTGCTCAACAAGCTCGACCTCGTCAGCGAGGCCGAGCGCGAGCGCCTGAGCGGCATCCTGCATTCGCTCAACCCGCGCGCGGCCATCGTGCCGGCCAGCTTTGGCAAGGTTGCGCTGGAGAGCATTCTCGACACCGGCCGTTTCGACTTCGACGCCGCCGCAGCCGCCCCGGGCTGGCTGGCCGAACTGCGCGGCGAGCATGTGCCGGAGAGCGAGGCCTACGGCATCGGCAGCTTCGTCTACCGCCGCCGCCGCCCCTTCCATCCGCAGCGCTTTGCCGACCTGATCCACACCGAGTGGCTGCGCGAGCATGGCAACGTGCTGCGCTCCAAGGGCTTCTTCTGGCTGGCCACGCGCATGCACGCGGCCGGCACCTGGGGCCAGGCCGGCGGCGTGTGCCGCCACGGCG
This sequence comes from Cupriavidus sp. CuC1, assembly GCF_044627735.1. NCBI lineage: Bacteria > Pseudomonadati > Pseudomonadota > Betaproteobacteria > Burkholderiales > Burkholderiaceae > Cupriavidus > Cupriavidus sp. CuC1. The sequence goes on from NZ_JBIUHC010000072.1 coordinate 18,233, forward strand.
GCGCCGGCGCCTGGTGGGCCGCGCTGGATTCGTCCGAATGGCCGCACGACGAGGCCGGCCGCGCCGAGCTCGAAGCCGATATGACGGTGGACGGCAAACCCGCTCCCTTTGGCGACCGGCGCCAGGAACTGGTGCTGATCGGCCAGGACCTTGACCGCCCCGCGCTCGAAGCGCTGCTGGACGCCTGCCTGCTGACCGACGCGGAAATGGCTGCCGGCCCGGATGCCTGGGCGCAGTACGCCGACCCGTTCCCGAGCTGGGACGACGGCCTGGACGACCACGACCACGAGCACGGCGACGACTGCGGTTGCGATGACCACGACCACGGCGGGCATGGCCACTGACGCCGTCGTGCCCTGGCAACACCTGCAGCGCAGCCGCGCCCGCGGCCTCGGCCTGTGGCCGGCGCTCTGGCTGGCGCTATGCCTGGTACTGGCCCAGCACGCCGGGCTCACGCACCGCATCCACCACGGCGGGCTGCTCAGCCCGGCGCTGCAGGCTGCCGCCAGTACCGCCAATGACGCCAATGACGCCAACGACGCCAATGACGGCGAGCCCGCCCTCACGGCTTTCGGCGCCGACCCCGACCTTCCCCTCTCGCTCAAGCTGGCGGGACATTTCTGCGTCTTGTTCGATGGCGCCACCGTGGCTGCCAGCCATTGCGGCACGCCAGTCATGCCGGCGCTCACGCACCTGCAATCGCCGGTTCCGTTCAGCGTAGGCTGGCGCCGGCCCGACCTGCAGCATCCCCAGCCTTTCCGCTCGCGCGCCCCACCGGCCGTTCACGCTCTCGCCTGAAGCCCGGGCCGCGGCCGCCAAGTCGCCGCCCGCCGCCTGTCGCATCGCGCCACGCTCCCGAACACCCCTGCCCGCCGCCATCCCGCGCATTTTGCGCCAGGCGGCGCGCTGCCGGCGTTCGGCCACTGGCGCCATGCGCTCGATAGCATCCAAGAACAATGCGAGCCATGTCTTTCCGTTTCCAACAAGAAAAAAACCTGCGGCGCACGCCGCTTGCCGCCATTGCGGCCCTGATCGCTTCCGCCTCCGTTTCCACCGGCGCCTTCGCGCAAAGCAACCCGGCGGCCCCGGCCGCAGCCAGCGCGTCCACCCCTGGCACCCCGGCCACACCCGCGGCCACCCTGCGCGAGGTGGTCATCACCGCCAACCCGCTGGGCAGCGAGCTCACCGACCTGGTGGCGCCAGTCTCCACCCTCAGCGGCGATGCCCTTGCCGTGCGCCAGGGCAGCACGCTGGGCGACACCCTGGACAAGCTGCCGGGCGTGTCCTCCAGCTACTTCGGCCCGAATGCCAGCCGCCCGATCATCCGCGGCCTGGACGGCGACCGCATCAAGGTGCTGCAGAACGGCGGCACCACCGTCGACGCCTCCACCTTGTCCAACGACCACGCCGTGCCGATCGATCCGCTGGTGGCCGAGCGCATTGAAGTGGTGCGCGGCCCGGCCGCGCTGATGTACGGCGGCAACGCCATCGGCGGCGTGGTCAACGTCATCGACAACCGCATCCCGAAGGAGCCGTTCCGGGGCGTCGGCGGCGCGGTGGACGCCAGCGCCACAGCCGGCGGCGACAGCGCGCGCAACGCCAGCGGCCTGCTCGAGGCCGGCAATGGCCAGATCGCCATCCACGCCGACGCCTTCGCCCGCAAGACCAGCAACCTGCGCATCCCCGGCTACGCGCGCAGCGCCAGCCTGCGCAACAGCCAGCCGCTGCCGGAAGGCGAAAGCGAGGCCTACGGCCGCCTGCCCAACAGCAACGCGCAGCAGTCGGGCGGCTCGCTGGGCGGCGCCTACACCTGGGCCGACGGCTTCGTCGGCGCCAACTACAGCGAATACCACAACGAATACGGCACCCCCGCCGAAGACACCGTGCGGCTGCAGATGCGCCAGCAGCGCTTCGCGCTCGAAGGCGAGGCGCGCAACCTGGCCGGCAACACCGGCGGCTTCATCGAGTCGGTCAAGGGCAAGTTCAGCTATACCGACTACGAACACAAGGAGATCGACTCCGGCCAGACCGGCACCATCTTCAAGAACAACGGCTGGGACGCACGCTTCGAGGCCAAGCACGCGCGCATCGGCAACATGACGGGCGTGATCGGCACCCAGTTCGGCTCGACCCGCTTCTCGGCGCTTGGCGAGGAAGCCTTCGTGCCGAGCACCGACACCGACAACGCGGCCCTGTTCATCTTCGAGGAAATGCCGCTGACCGCCAGCGGCGACCTCAAGCTCAACCTGGGCGGGCGCATGGACCACACCAGCGTGAAGGCGCAGGCCAACGGCAACGACCGCTTCTCCGACGCCAGCCGCAGCTTCAACGCCGGCAGCGCCTCGGCCGGCCTGCTCTACAAGCTGGCGCCGGCCTGGTCGCTGACCACCAACCTGGCCTACACGGAGCGCGCCCCGACCTTCTACGAGCTGTACGCCAATGGCCCCCACGTGGCTACCGGCTCGTGGGAGCAGGGCGACCCCAACGCCAACAAGGAACGCGCCACCTCGCTGGACCTGGGCGTGCGCTTCAAGTCAGGCCCGCATAGCGCCGGCCTGTCGGGCTACTACAGCCGCTTCGCGAACTACCTGGCGCTCACCAACACCGGCACCGCGCGCGACGCGGAAGGCGATTTTGTCACGCCCGGCAGCGCCGGCGCACTGCCGGTGATGCAATACATGGGCGTGCCCGCCACCCTGTACGGCTTCGAGGCCGAAGGCAAGGCACGTGTGTGGCAGAAGCTGCTGACCGGCAGCGACACGGTGGATCTGGAGGCCCGCGCGGACTACGTGCGCGGCGAGAACCGCAACACCGGCCAACCGCTGCCGCGCCTGTCCCCGCTGCGCCTGGGCGGCGCGGTGGTGTACGGCGCCGGCCCGTGGGGCGCGCGCGCGGATGTGACCTACGCCGCCCGCCAGACGCGCGTGCCGTCCAACGACACGCCCACCGATGCGTACACCTTGCTTGGCGTGTCCGTCACGTACAAGTTCAAGATTGCGGGCACCCAGACGCTGGTCTACCTGCGCGGCGACAACCTGACCAACCAGGACGCCCGCAGCGCCACCTCGATCCTGCGCGACATCGCGCCGCTGGCAGGGCGCAGCGTCAAGCTGGGCGTGCGCACGACGTTCTAAGCAGCACCGCAAAGGCGGGCCCTGCCCGCCACGCGTGGTAACAAACTGGTACCGGTGCCGGCATGATGGCGCACGGGGGATAGAATCCGCATGGTGCGCGCGCGGCACACGGCCGCGCGCCCCTGGATCTTCCCGAGCCCGCCCATGTCCGGTACCGAACCCGCAAACGCTTCAGCGGGGGCAGCCGCCGCTGCCGCTGCCCCCGCCTTCACCCGCCCGCGCTGGCTGCGCGACCTGCTGCGCTTCCTGCCGCTCAAGAGCCAGTTCGTGCTGTCGGGCAACGTACGCGACCTGCAGGCCTGCGAGGTGGCGCCTGGCGTCATCGCGCCGCAGTCCTTCGCGTTGGCCATGCACGGCGCGCAAGCCCTTCTTCAACAGCATCCCGTGGGTGGTCGACAAGGAAAGCGACCTGTCCGACTGGCTGCTGGTGGGCAACCCGCGCCTGCGCCATATCCCGGTGGCCAAGCCCGATCACCACGCCCGCCGCGCGCTGGCGCCGGCGCTGCTGCGCGGCCTGGCTGGCGCGCAGGACGCCGATGCGCAGGCCACCCAGCAGGCGCAGCAGGCTTTCGTCGATGACACCGAGGGCATGCTGCTGCTCGATCTGAACGCCATCGCGCAGCTGGCGCGGGTAGAAGGCGTGCCGCTGTCCCAGGTGGCCGACGCAGTGCGCCGCTACAAGGTGGGCGTAACCGAGGACCCCTGGCTGAAGATCGATCGCAACCGCATCCGCGGCGCGAGCGAATTCATTAGCCGCCGGGTCAAGGGCCAGGGCCACGCGGCCACGCACATGCTCGATATCGTCAAGCGCGCCATGACCGGCGTGGGCGGCGGGCGGCGCGGCGGACGGCCGCGCGGCGTGGCCTTCCTGGCCGGGCCCACCGGCGTGGGCAAGACCGAGCTGGCCAAGACCATCACCAGCCTGCTGTTCGGCGACGAGAGCGCCTACATCCGCTTTGACATGTCCGAGTTCAGCGCCGAGCACGCCGACCAGCGCCTTATGGCGTGGAACTCGGTGGCGCCGGCGACAGCGCGCGGCTGCAAGTGCGCGCCGTGGCCTTCTCCGAGGCACGCGACACCAGCCGCGACCGCAATATCGAGACCATCTGGTGTGGCGAATTCACGCGTTTGCAGGCACTGGCGGCGCAGCGTGGCGCAGGCATCGAGATCGAGCGCGCGCTGCCGGTAGGCGCCGCGCCATTGCGGGTCGCGACGCTGGAGAACGAGCCCGCGACGGCTGCGCCGCTGCAGCGCACGCTGCCACGCGCGTAGCTCCCCATCAGGGAATGCCGTTGCGGCCGTGGCGCACGAAACCCTCCCGGCCGCCAAGCCGCTCGAAATAGGCGGCTACCGCGGGATAGTCCGGATGCGCCAGCGGCGTGGCGTACCAGCGGTTCACCGACAGGCCGATCGGGATATCCGCCAGCGTGAAGCGATCGCCAGCCACATAGCCACCGGTACCTGACAGTTGCCGCTCCAGGATGCCGATATGCCGAGACCAGTTGCCGATGGACGCAGCGAGCGCCGCGGCATCCTGATGCAAAGGCGATTGCCTGACCAGCGCCATGAACGCGTAGCGCCACGCGTTGTTCAGCTCCGTCGCCTGCCAGTCCATCCATTGGTCCACCCGCGCACGCGCTTGCGGGCCAGCCGGGTAGATGGCTTCGCCACCGTAGCGCGACGCAAGGTAGCGGATGATGGTGTTCGACTCCCAAAGCACGAAGCCGTCGTCGTCGAGCACCGGCACCATCGCGTTCGGATTCAGCGCGAGGAATTCCGCCGTATCGGTGGCGCGGTAGCCGGAGCCCCAGTCCTCGCGCACGAACGGCAAGCCGAGTTCGTCGCAGCACCAGAGCACCTTGCGGACGTTGATGGAGGAGGCCTTTCCAAGGATCTTCAGCATGGGCGGGGAGGCGCGCGTGGCGCAAAGAGAATGGCTTCCAATATAAAGCCGGGCTGTCAGGCCGCACAGGCACAGTTGCGCCGGTTTGCGGCCTGACAGTTGACAGTTGACAGTCGGAAGTTTGTGCCGCGCGGCAGGGCAAACACCCCGCAAAACCGCACGCCCGCTGTGCACGGCCGCCTCGCCCCGGTGCATCCGGCGCTGCGGGTCTGCCCGCCTTGACATGGATGTCTGCATCTCCTGACAATGCCTGCACCGCATCTTGCCTACCGGGGACCCATCGATGACGATCATCCGCCGCGCCCTTGGCGCCGCAGCACTTGCCACAAGCTTAGCCTGCGCCGCACTCTCCCCGACCGCCGTGGCCGCCGGCCTCACCATCGGCATGTCCGGGGACATCACCTCGCTGGACCCGCACTATCACAACGTCACGCCCAACGCGAACGTGGCCGAGCATATGTTCGAGGCCCTGATCGCCAAGGACGAGAAGATGCGCTTCAAGCCCGCGCTGGCGCTCTCGTGGAAGCCGGTCGACGACACCACCTGGGAAATCAAGCTGCGCCCCGGCGTGAAGTTCCACGACGGCAGCGAGTTCACCTCGGCGGACGTGGTCTATTCGCTGAACCGCCCCGCCACGGTCAAGAACAGCCCGTCGCCGTACACCATCTACACCAAGGGCTTCAAGGACATCACCGCGGTCGACAAGCTGACCGTGCGCATCACCACCAACGGCCCTTACCCGCTGGTGCCCAATGACCTCTCCACCATCTACATGCTGTCGAAGAAGGTCGCGGAGAACGCCAGCGGCGACGATTTCAACAGCGGCCGCGCCATGGTCGGCACCGGCCCGTACAAGTTCGTCAGCTTCCGCAAGGGCGACCGCATCGAGCTGACCCGCAACGACGGCTACTGGGGCAACAAGCCCGAGTGGGACACCGTGTCGCTGCGCATCCTCACCAACGACGCGCCGCGCGTGGCGGCGCTGCTCGCCGGCGACGTGCAGGTCATCGAGAACGTGCCCACCTCGGATATCCGCAAGCTCTCAAGCGATCCCGCCGTGAGCGTGTTCAAGGTACCGACCTTCCGCATGATGTACCTGCACCTGGACACCAACCGCGACGTCACGCCTTTCGTCACCGACAAGGCCGGCAAGCCGCTCGCCAAGAATCCGCTCAAGGACCCACGCGTGCGCGCCGCCATCTCGCACGCCATCTCGCGCCAGGCCATCGTCGAGCGCGTGATGGAAGGCGCCGCCGAGCCCACCGGGCAGCTCGTCAACTCCACGCTGTTCGGCCATGTGCCGGGCCTCAAGCCCGACACCTTCGACGCCGCCGGCGCCAAGAAGCTGCTGGCCGACGCCGGCTACCCCGACGGCTTCGCGCTCACGCTGCACGCGCCCAACAACCGCTACGTCAACGACGAACAAGTCGCACAGGCGATTGCCTCCATGCTCGCGCGCATCGGCATCCAGACCCGGGTCGAAGCGATGCCGTCCGCCACCTTCTTCACGCGCGCCAACAAGCTGGAGTTCTCCTTCATGCTGGCCGGCTGGGGCGCGGACACGGGCGAGGCCGGCTCGTCGCTGAAGTCGCTCCTGGCAACCTACGATCCGGCCAAGGGCTGGGGCTCATCCAATCGCGGCCGCTACAGCAATCCTGCGCTGGATGCCAAGCTGGCCACGGCGCTGACCACGATCGACGATCGCGCGCGCGAGAAACTGCTGCAGGAAGCGACCGAGATCGGGATCAAGGATTACGGCGTGATCCCGCTGTATTACCAGATCAACGTGTGGGCGGCGAAGAAGGGGTACAAGGTGGTGCCGCGCCAGGACGAGAGGACTTATGCGTTTGCGATCACCAAGTAGTCATCTGGATCTATCGAATGCCGCTGCAGCCATGCAGCGGCATTTAGCGGGGCGCCACTGAATCCCGGCTCTACCCCGCCAGAGAGGGAACTTCCGGATGCCCAACCACGCCCTCGCCATACGCCGCCCATGGCACTTCATGCGAGCGCCAGATATGGATCTCCGGGCTGCGCCCGGGATCCTCGTCCAACGTAGCCACCCGCAGAATCACTGAAGGCTGCCCTGCGCGCTGCGCCACAAGATGCGTCCCACACTGGCTGCAAAACAAGCGATCCTTGTCGGGTGATGAAGCAAACGCGCGCAGGTGTTGCTCGCCCTTGAGCCAGCGAAAGTGTTCGTGCAACACACGCGCCGTGGCGGGAAACGCCGCGCCGTGCGCCTTGCGGCAAGTCCGGCAGGAGCAATTGACGATCGGCCCGTCGAGCTGGTCGATCTCGTATGCAATGGCCTGGCACAGGCAGCTTCCCTTCATCTCACCTCCCCTTGTCTTTGTCCTTATCCTTATCCTTATCCTTGCCCGCATCCCTGGCCGGCCCGGCATTGCCGTACCACGGCGGCACCAGCGAATACATCGCCGCCGAGCACGGCACGCCGTGCAGCACCAGCCGGTTGCGCGCGATGCATTCGAACTGCGCGCCGATCTTCTCCGCGACAGCGCGGCTGACCATATTGTGCTCGGCCGCCACCACTTCCAGGCGCGTCAGCCCGAGGCGGTGAAAGGCATAGCACGCCATCAGCTCGGCCGCGCGCGCGCCCAGTCCCTGCCGCTGCCGGCTCTGGCGGATCCAGTAGCCGAGGTTGCCGAAGTTGTAGTCGCGGTTGATCTGGTTAATGGAAACGCCGCCATACAGCTCCCTGCCGTCCGGGGCGAACACGCCGATGTCGTAGGCCTCGCCAATGGCCATGCTCTCCGTGCACATGTCGACCCAGTTCTCGGCGTCGCGCACGCTATAGCCCGCACGACACCACGGCAGCCACTTGCCCACGGTCTCGAGCGATTCGTGCACGGCGGCCACGAACTGGGGCACGTCGGGATAGCGAAAGGGGCGAAGGAGGAAGCCTTGGCCGTGGAGGGCTTGCATGGTGCGTCCTTGGGACTCGGTCAGCGCAGGAACTTGCCGGCACGGGCATCGTGCGGCGCGACACGCCCGGCCTGCACGCCAGTGTAGCGAGTGTAGTGGCCGCGCAGCCTCATCTCGGCCTCATGGCTTCGCCAATCAGCAGCCTGGCCCGCACGCGCGCATGCAGCAGCGCCATGTCGGCATGACGCAGGCTCGGGTGGCGGCTTAGCGCGGCCATCACCTTGCCGGATTGCTGGATCGAGCCAACGCCGGCCTCGGCGGCGGCGCGGTCGATCAGCACGTCGATCTCCATCTCGGACAAAGGGCGGGCGATGCGGGCGGCCAGGCTCAGTGCCGTGTCGTCGAAGCGGGCGCCGTCGTCGAAATGAATGCGACCCTCGATCCTCACAGGCAGGCCGTACTGGTCGAGCTTGCCGAAGCGCAACTCGCGGATGTCGACCGCGTGGTGGCGGCCGTCGAAGTAGAGCGTGCCGTCGATGTAGCCGGGCTCCGGGTTGAGCGGGAACACGAGGCGCTTGCCGGCCAGTTGTTCAAGGCTGAAGGTAGGCAGGCTCATGCCATCGAGCCGGATCGCCGTGCGCACCGGCGCGCCGCCGAGGACGAACGGCGCCAGCTCGATCTCGAGATCGGCGCCGTGCGCGTGAATGGTGGAGGCAGAGAGATGCGCGACCAGGGGGTGAAGCAGTGCGACGGGAAAGGCAGGCATGGACGGTTTCCTCGCAAAGGGTCAGGGTCGGGGACAGGCTCCACGGCATGGTGGCGCCCGCGTTACCGGTGTTACCGCTCAATCCCGGTTGTACACCTCGCCGCCTTCCAGCGCCAGCGCGCCGGCGGCTGCCAGCGACGCCAGGACCCGGTCGAGGATGGCCGCCATGTCCTGCGCGGGCATGAAGCGCGCGTGGATGCGCTGCATCAGCGGCGCCTGCGCCATCCACGCCAGCAGCGCGTCGCGTGGCATGCGCTGCTGCTCCAGCAGCTTGAATTTCACCAGCACCTTGATGGCATGCGTGGCGTTGCGCCCGGCATCGGCGCTGAGGTAGGCCAGGCGCCCGCCGGCGACGTCGAGCGCGGCCGCCACGTTGGTGAACGGCCGCCCGTGGCCGGGAATCACCACGCGCACATCCAGCGTGGCGATGCGCGCCAGCACGGCCGCCTGCTCGGCGAAGCCGCTCTCGCCTTCGAGTTCCGGGAAGATCACGCCGAAGCCGTTCTCCCACAGCGCATCGCCCGAGATCAGGATGCCTTCCTGCGGGGCGAACAGCATCACGGCATGGGGATCGTGGCCGGGCGCGCCGACTACCTGCCACTCGATCCCGCCCAGGCGCAAGGTATCGCCGTCCTGCACCACGTCGTCGAAGGTGAAGCGGTCGCACTGCTGACCGGTGGCGCGGTAGCTGAGGGCGTCCACGTCCCACGCGCGCACCGCCTCGGCCTGCGCGGCGGGGATCAGCGTGCGCGGCTGCCAGCGGCGCTGCAGCGTGGCGTTTCCGCCGCAGTGGTCGGAGTGCAGGTGCGTGTTGACCAGGCGCCGCAGCACCCGGCCGCCGAGGCCGGCCTCGACCAGGGCCAGCGTCTGTGGCGCATGCGTGACGTAGCCGGAGTCGACCAGCGCGGTGTCATCGCCGTCGGCAAACAGGATGTTGTTGGCGGATAGCCAGCCGCGCTCGAAGACGCGCATGGTGCCAGGCAGGGTGGGAGGCAGGGTGGAAGACGTGAAGGTAGTTGGCATCGGGGTGTCGGCAAATCAGCTGATCAGCGGCCGGCGGCCGCTGGGTTGCCCGCTGGCGCGTCGGCACGCCCCGCGCCAACCGGCAACGCGGCGGCGGCACGGAATGCCTCGGAGGCAAAGAAGGGATCCTGGCCAAGCCGCGCGGCGAGCATGTCAAGCGCATCCAGGCCCCAGAACAACTGCCCCTCGGCATCCTCCTGCAGCGCAGCGGTAGGTACGCCGAACACGCCGCGCGCCAGCGCTTCGTCCCCGTTCTCCCGCAGGCGCGCCTTGACCGCATCCTGTGCCAGCGCAGCGGTAGGTACGCCCAGCGCGCCGCACAGGGCATCGAATTCGGCCTGTTGCTGGGGCACGTGGCCTTGCTGCCAGACGAAGCGGAAAATAGGCGCCAGCGTGGCATGCGAGAGCCGGCCTTCGAGCTCCAGCGCTACCGCCAGGCGCAACAGGGGCAGCGGATTGAACGGGTGCACGGCGGGCATGGCGAGCGGCGTGCCGTCGCGGTGCGCGATCCAGGCAACGTGCTCGAAGGTAAAGCGGCGCTTGGGCGCGATCTCGGCCGGGCCGACATTGCCCCAATGGCGCAGCAGCCCGGCAAACAGCAGCGGCACGTAGCGCACCGTCACATCGACTGGCAACGCCCGGGGCAAGCGCTCGAATGCCAGGTAGGCGAACGGCGAGATCGGGTCGAAGTACCAGTCGATGGCGGTGGTCATGGCCGGGTCACGCTGTGTTGTGGGTGGGATGCATCATGGCGCTGTCCTTGCGGCAAGCGCCGCGGCGCGCTGCGGCAGCAGCAGCCAGATCCTGCGCCGCCCGGCCTCGTCGCTGCCGGACCACGCGGCGATCTCGTCGATCGTGCGCAGGCAGCCTTCGCACAAGCCGCTCGCGGCGTCCATGCGGCACACATTGCGGCACGGCGACGGCACGGGCTGCGCGCGCTGGGCGGCTTGCGCGCCGCGCGCGAGCTCTGCGGCGAGGCGGGTGGCTTGCGACATCGCCTCAGCCCTCGCCCTTGATGCCGGGTGCAAGCAGCGGCTTCATGCGCAATGGCGCTGCGCCACGTCGGCCACCTCGGCTCCGGTCATGCGCTGCAGCTCTTGGGGCGTGAGGTTGAACACAGCGTGCGGATGGCCGGCGGCGGCCCACAGGCTGTCGTAGCGGAACAGGTCGCTGTCGAGCAGCATCACGGGCGCCACCGCGTGGCCGATTGGGCAGACGCCGCCAATGGCGTAGCCCGTCTTCTCGCGCACGAACCTGGCGTCGGCCTTGCCGAGCGGACCCACCACGGCGGCTACCTTGGCTTCGTCGACGCGGTTGCTGCCGCTGGCGATCACCAGCACCGGCGCGTCGTCGGCCACGCGGCGAAAGATGATGGACTTGGCGATCTCGGCCACCGAGCAGCCCAGGCCGGCCGCGGCCTCGGCCGAGGTCTTGCCGGTGGCGGGCAGCATGACCACGGGCTTGTCGTGGCCAAGGCCGGCCAGCAGGCCGGCCACGCGCTGCGCCGCTTCGGGCAACGCGGCAGTGTCGTTAGCGTTGTCGGGAGAGTGAGTGTTCATGTCGATAGGGTTCGGATGGAAGGCCTTATACGCAGGCAGGCGCAGCGTCGGCAGCGGCGCCCCACTTCGTCAGCAGCGCGCGTCCCACGCGCGAGCTGTTGGCGCGGCCGATCGATTGCGAGATGAAGTCGCCCGCGCGCACTACCTGCTCCAGGTCCACGCCGGTGTGGATGCCCATGCCGTGCAGCATGTACAGCACGTCTTCGGTGGCCACGTTGCCGGTGGCGCCCTTGGCATAAGGACAGCCGCCGAGGCCGGCCACCGAGGCGTGGAAGATCGAGATGCCGACCTGCAGGCTTGCCAGGATATTGGACAGCGCCTGCCCGTAGGTGTCGTGGAAATGGCCGGAGAGCCGGTCGATGGGGAATTCGGCGGCAACCGCGTGCATCACCTCCTGCACCCGGCCAGGTGTGCCCACGCCGATGGTGTCGGCGATGTCGATCTCGTCGCAGCCGAGATCGCGCATGCGGCGCACCACGTCCACCACGGCGTGCACCGGCACCTCGCCCTGGTAGGGGCAGCCCAGCGCGCAGGAGATGCTGGCACGCAGGCGCAGGCCTTTTTCCTTGGCGGCGGCGGCCACGGGCGCAAAGCGCTCGATGGACTCGGCGATGGAGCAGTTGATGTTCTTTTGCGAGAACGCCTCGCTGGCGGCTCCGAAGATCACGACCTCGTCGGCGCTGGCCGCCACCGCGCCTTCGAAGCCCTTCATATTGGGCGTGAGCACCGAGTACAGCGTGCCCGGCCGGCGCTGGATGCGCGCCATCACGTCGGCGCCATCAGCCATCTGCGGCACCCATTTGGGCGAGACGAACGATGCGGCTTCGATATTGACGAAGCCGGCGTCGCTGAGGCGGTTGATGAGGTCGACCTTGACCTCGGTGGGCACCAAGGCCTTCTCGTTTTGCAGGCCGTCGCGCGGGCCGACTTCTACGACTTTTACATAGTGGGGCAGGGTCACGATGTCTCCTCGCTGTCTGGTTGCGGCGCACGCGCTTTGCCGCGCGCGCCATTTAACTAATCTACGGACATTGGGCCCGGGCACCCGGCGCAAACGCTCCGCCCCGGCACCCGGCTTGCTCAATAGCCGCGCTGCAGGTCGACCACGCCGGCGATCGGCTGGCCCGCGCCCAGCGCGCGGATCTTGGCCGCGATCTGGGCGACGCTGTCTTCGCGCAGCGTCAGTGCCGCGATATGCGGCGTGATGGTGATGCGCGGCTCGGCCCAGAAGGGATGCTCGGCGGGCAGCGGCTCGGTACGGAACACGTCGAGCGTGGCGCCGGCGATCTGGCCCGACTGCACGGCGGCCAGCAGGTCTTCCTCGACCAGGTGCGGGCCGCGCGCCACGTTGACCAGGTACGCGCCCTTGGCAAGCTTGCCGAGCAGGCCGGCATCGAGGATGTTCTCGGTCTCCGGCGTGAGCGGCAGCACATTGACCAGCACGCGCAGGCCATCCAGGAACGGCGCCTGGCCGGCCTCGCCGGCAAAGCCCCGCACGCCTTCGATATCGCGCGCCGTGCGGCTCCAGCCGCGCACCGGGAAGCCGAAGCCGGCCAGCGCCTGCGCGATCTGCGCGCCGAGCGTGCCCACGCCCATCACGCCCACCGTGAAATCGGCACGGCGATGCGGCTTGAGAAAGCGCCAGGTGCCAGCCTGCTGGGCCAGCGCGTATTCGTCCAGGCGGCGGAAGTAGCGCAGTACCGCGTGCGTCACGTAGTCGATCATCTGCGCGGCCATGCCGGCATCGTCCAGGCGCACGATGGGCACGCCGGCCGGCAACGCATCCGGGGCGGTGTCGCGCAGGCTCAGGATGCCGTCCACGCCGGCGCCCAGGTTGAACACGGCTTTCAGGTCGGTGCGAGCGCGCAGCATCTCGAGCGGCGGGCGCCACACCACGGCGTAGTCGACCTGCTCGTTCTTGCTGTCTTCCCAGGTCAGGCATTGCGCCTCGGGCAGGGCTTCGTTAAAGCCGTCGATCCAGGGCTGGTAACGGCCATCCGGTACATACAACTGCAACTTCATCTCATCTCCACTCTGGTCTTCTTTCTCTTCCATTTTCGCAGAGGATGGGCATGGCCTGCGGTTTTCTTGCTGCAGGCGTACACCAAGGGTGGCAGCTCAGCCGATTCCGGCTTCGAAGGACAGCAACTGAGCGCCTTCGCCAACCTGCTCGCCCACACCGTACAGCACCTCGCCCACCACGCCGTCGGCCGGCGCGCTGATGGTGTGCTCCATCTTCATGGCCTCCATCACCAGCAGCGGCGCGCCTCGCGCGACCCGGCTGCCGGCCTGGACCATCACCGCGATGACCTTGCCGGGCATGGGCGCGGTGAGCTTGCCGCCCTCGCCTTCGCCCTCGGCGGCATGCGCGAGCGGGTCGATCCAGGTGAGGGCTACATGGCGATGGCCGCTGAACACATGGAAGGTATCACCTTCCGCATGGACCTGCCCACGGGCGCGCCGCGTGCCGAGATCGACACGAATGTCGTCCGCCGCGCACTGCGCCCGGAACGGCGCGGCCTGGTCGGCGAAGAACAGCGTGCTGCCGCGCGCATCGGTGGCGAGCGTCACATCAGCGAAATGGCTGCCCGCCGCGCCGGCTACGGAAAAACGCAGGGCGCGCCGCTCCCCGCCATTCAATCGCCATGCGCCCGCATGCTGCCAGGGCGAATGCGCGTCGGCCGGATCGACGCGGCGCGCGCGGGCTTGCGCATCCACCAGCGCCGCTACCGCCAGGGCGATCACCTCCATGCCTACCGGCGCGGGCGGGGGAAACAGCGCCGCCTGGTTGCGCTCGATCAGCCCGGTGTCGAGATCCGCGGTGCGGAACGCCTGCGAGGTCACCAACCGCTGCAGGAAGGCGATATTGGTCGACAGGCCCACCACGTGATACTCGGCCAGCGCCTGCGCCATGCGCGCCAGGGCTTCCTCCCGGTCGCGGCCCCACACGATCAGCTTGGCGATCATGGGGTCGTAGTACGGGCTGATGGTGTCGCCCTCGCGCACGCCGGAGTCGATGCGCACGCCCGCCGGGCCGCTGCCGTCCTGGCCCAGCGTGAACGTCACCGCGGCCGGCGTGCGCAGGTAGCGCAGCGTGCCGGTGGAGGGCAGGAACTGCTTGTCGGGGTTCTCGGCGTAGACGCGGGCTTCCAGCGCGTGGCCGTGGATGTGAAGCTGATCTTGCTTGAGCGGCAACGGTTCGCCGGAAGCCACGCGGAGCTGCCATTCGACCAGGTCCTGCCCGGTGATCATCTCGGTGACGGGATGCTCCACCTGCAGGCGGGTGTTCATCTCCATGAAGTAGAACGAGCCGTCCTGGTTGGCGATGAACTCCACGGTGCCGGCGCCGACGTAGCCCACGGCCTGCGCGGCGGCCACGGCGGCATCGCCCATCGCCCGCCTGCGCGCCTCGCTCATGCCTGGGGCCGGCGCTTCTTCCAGCACCTTCTGGTGGCGGCGCTGCACCGAGCAGTCGCGCTCGAACAGGTAGACGCAGTTGCCGTGCGTGTCGGCAAACACCTGGATTTCGATATGGCGGGGACGGGTCAGGTACTTCTCCACCAGCACGCGGTCGTCGCCGAAGCTGGCGCTGGCCTCGCGCTTGACGGACGCCAGCGCGGCTTCGAAGCCTTCGCTGGCCTCGACCACGCGCATGCCCTTGCCGCCACCGCCGGCGCTGGCCTTGAGCAGCACCGGGTAGCCGATGCGGTCGGCTTCGCGGCGCAGCAGGGCGGGGTCCTGATCCTCGCCGTGGTAGCCCGGCACCAGCGGCACCGCGGCTTGTTCCATCAGGCGCTTGGCGGCGCTCTTGCTGCCCATGGCGCGGATGCTCGATGCCGGCGGACCAATGAAGACGAGGCCGGCTTCGGCGCAGGCCTCGGCGAAGCCATCGTTTTCAGAAAGGAAGCCGTAGCCCGGATGGATGGCCTGCGCACCGGTGGCCTTGGCCATTTCGATGATGTGGTCGCCGCGCAGGTAGCTGTCGCGCGCGGCGGCGCCGCCGATATGCACGGCCTCGTCGCACAGCGCCACGTGGCGGGCATTGGCGTCGGCGTCGGAGTAGACGGCCACCGTGCGGATGCCGAGGCGGCGGCAGGTGGCTGCCACGCGGCAGGCGATTTCGCCGCGATTGGCGATCAGGATCTTGTTGAACATGGCGTCCCCCTGATGGACTTCTGTCCGCAGCCAGCGCGGTTGCGGGGATGGCGGCCGTTGACCATTGGCCGTTGGCCGCCGCCGTTTCCGCCAGCTTACCCTGCGTAGCCCTCGGTGCGGATATCCAGCCGTGCCAGCAATGCGCGATCGCGATCTGCCTGGGGGTTGGCGGTGGTCAGCAAGCGGTCGCCGTAGAAGATGGAATTGGCGCCGGCCATGAAGCACAGGGCCTGCAGCGCGTCGTCCATGGTCTCGCGGCCGGCGGACAAGCGCACCATGGCGCTGGGCATGGTGATGCGCGCCACGGCGATGGTGCGCACGAACTCGAACGGGTCGATCGGCGCGGTGTCGGCCAGCGGCGTGCCCTTGACCGCCACCAGGTTGTTGATGGGCACCGATTCGGGATACGGGTCGAGGTTGGCGAGCTGCGCGATCAGCCCGGCGCGCGCTTCGCGCGATTCGCCCATGCCGACGATGCCGCCGCAGCACACGTTGATGCCGGCCTCGCGCACATGGCCGATGGTGTCCAGGCGGTCCTGGTAGGTGCGGGTGCCGATGATCTCGCCATAGAACTCGGGCGAGGTATCGAGGTTGTGGTTGTAGTAGTCGAGGCCCGCGTCCTTCAGGCGCTGCGCTTGCTCGGCCTCCAGCATGCCGAGCGTGACGCAGGTCTCCAGGCCCATGGCCTTGACCTCCTTCACCATCTCGATCACCGGCTCAAGGTGGCGGTCCTTCGGGCTGCGCCAGGCGGCGCCCATGCAGAAGCGGCCGGCGCCACTGGCCTTGGCGGCACGCGCGGCCTCCAGCACCTCGTCGAGCGCCATCAGCTTGCCCGCGGTGACGCCGGCATCGTGGTGCGCGCTCTGCGGGCAGTAGCCGCAATCCTCTTCGCAGCCACCTGTCTTGATCGACAGCAGCGTGGAGAGCTGCACGGCGTTGGGATCGAAATGCTCGCGGTGCACCTGCTGGGCGCGGAACAGCAGATCGTTGAACGGCAGCGCGTACAGCGCGGCGACCTCGGCCACGGTCCAGTCGCCCGGCTTGGTGGCGGGCGTGGGCTCGGTGAAGCGGCGGGCGGTCTGGCGCAGGGTGTCGGCGGAAATGGTGGCGACGGTCTGGCCGGCGTGGGTGGTTGCGGTCATGGTGGTTTTTTGTCCGGTGATTCGTTCTGTGTTTTCAGTCTTTGTTCGGTGCGCGCTCAGGCAGCAATGCCGGTGCCGGCGGCATTGCAAGCGGCAAAGAGCGGCGCCAGCGCGAGCTGGCTGGCGGCTTCGGCCGGCGCGGTCTGCCACGGCAGCGTGCCGAGCCAGGGCGCGCCCAGCGCCGCGCGCAGCGTGTCGATGTTCTCGTCGGCCAGGTCCATGCCGGGATCGATGCGGTTGGCGATCCAGCCGGCCAGGTGCAGGCCGCGCGCGCGCACGGCTTCGGCAGTGAGCAGCGCGTGGCTGATGCAGCCCAGGCGGATGCCAACCACCAGCACCACCGGCAGGCCGAGCATCACGGCGAGGTCGGCCGTGTCCCAGCCGCCCTGCTCCCGCGGCGCGCCGTCCAGCGGCACGCAAAAGCCGCCGACGCCTTCCACCACCACCGCGTCGGCCTGCGCCTGCAGCGCGGCAAAGGCGGCGCGGATCGGCTCGCGCGTGATGCGCGCGCCTTCGATGGCGGCGGCCAGGTGCGGCGAGGCCGGCGTGCGCAGCAAGAACGGGCACGTCAGCGCTTGCGGCACGGTCACCGAGCTGGCGGCGCGCAGTTGCGCCACGTCATCGTTGTGCCAATGGTCATCGCGCCATTCGCTGCCGCTTGCCACCGGCTTCATGCCGACGGCCCGATGGCCGGCGGCGCGCAGCGCGTGCAGCAAGGTGGCGCTGGCGTGCGTCTTGCCGATGCCGGTGTCGGTGCCCGTGACAAAACAGGCGATCATGACGCCTCCTTGCGCGGCACCACGCTGGCAAGGCTGGCGAGCAGGCGCTCGACATCGGCCACGGTGTGCGAGGCCGACAGCGTGATGCGCAGGCGCGCGGTTCCGACGGGCACGGTGGGCGGGCGAATCGCGCCAACGCGGATGCCATCTGCCTCCAGCGCCGCGGACAGCGCCAGCGCCGCCACGTTGTCGCCCACGATCACGGGCTGGATCGCGGTCGAGCTCTCGCCCAGCCGCCAGCCGGCCGCACGGGACAGGCTGGCCAGGCCGCCACGCAGCGTGCGGATCAGCTCGTTGAGCTGCGCGCGGCGTTGCCGCCCTTCGTCGCCGGCGATCAGCGCCAGGCTGGCGGACAAGGCGTGCGCCACCGCCGGCGGCGCGGCCGTGGTGTAGATGTACTGCCGCGCGGTGTTGACGAGATGATCGATGATGGTCTCGTGCGCGGCCACGAAGGCGCCCGCCACGCCGGCGGCCTTGCCCAGCGTGCCGATATAGATGAAGCGCGGCGACGTCAGCGCGAGATGCTCCAGCACGCCGTGGCCTTGCTCGCCCAGCACGCCGAAGCCATGCGCGTCGTCCAGGATGATCCACGCGTCGTGCCGCTCGGCCAGCGTGAGCAGCTCGGCCAGCGGCGCGAAATCGCCGTCCATGCTGAACACGCTGTCGGTGACGATCAGCTTGAGCGGGCTGGTGCTGGCGCTCAGCAGGCCTTCCAGCTCGGCCACATTGCGATGCGCATAGCGGCGGACTTCGGCACGCGCCAGGCGTGCGCCGTCGATCAGCGAGGCATGGTTGAGCTCTTCGCAAAAGAGCGTGGCGTCGGCGCTGCCAAGTGCAGTCAGCACCGCCATGTTGGCCATATAGCCGGTGCTGAAGTAGAGCGCAGCCGCGTGCGGAATGTTCGGCGCGAACCACTCCGCCAGCTCACCCTCGAGCCGGTGGTGAGCCAGCGAATGGCCGCTCACCAGGTGCGACGCCCCGCTGCCCGCGCCGAACTGGCGCGCGCCCTCGGCCATCGCCGCGATCAGCGCGGGATGGTTGGCAAGGCCCAGGTAGTCGTTGCTGCAGAACGTCAGCAACGAGTGCATCTCTCCGCCGCAGGCATCGCTCACGGCTTGCTGCGGCGCGCAGGCGGAATACGCGGTGCGGCGGCGCCGCGTCAGTGCCTTTTCGTCGCGCTCGGCGGCGGCCAGGGTCAGGTGCTCAAGCAGCATGGCATATCTCCGTGGGTGCGCCGGTACCGTTGCCGGCGCTATCGTTCCGGTCCATGCCGGCGAGCACCGTGTCGAGCGTGGCTTGCAACTGGCCGGCCAGCCATTGCGAAAGCTGCGCATCGAACACGTACGGCGGCATGATGTAAAGCGTGCGGCCGATCGGCCGGATCAGCACGCCGTGCGCGCGCGCGGCGTGATGGAAGCGCGCGGCGAACTCGCCTGCGTTGGCCGCGTATTCCTCGCGCACGTCGGCGGCCCAGATCAGGCCGCGCTGGCGCACGTGGTGCAGCCGCGCATCCGCCGCCAGCCCCGCCATGGCTTGCGTGAGCCACTGCGCGCGCTGGCGGTTCTGCGCCACCACGTCTTGCCTGGCGAACAGGTCCAGCGTGGCCAGCGCGGCGCGGCAGGCCAGCGGATTGCCGGTATAGGAATGCGAGTGCAGGAAGCTGCGGGCGCGGTCCGGGTCGCGCGCTTCGGCCACGAAGGCCTGCTGGATCGCGCTGCGCGACAGCACCAGCGAGAGCGGCAGGTAGCCACCGCTGATGCCCTTGGACAAGCACAGGAAATCCGGCCACAGGTGCGCCGGCAGCGCTGCGCCGGGCTCGCCCGCGCCGCGCGCCTGCTCCCACGCGAAGAAGGTACCGGTGCGCCCGCAGCCCACCGCGATCTCGTCGGCGATCAGGTGCACGCGGTAGCGGTCGCACAACGCGCGCACGCCTTCCAGGTAGACCGGATCGTGCATCGCCATGCCGGCGGCGCACTGCACCAGCGGCTCGATGATGAGCGCAGCGATCTGGCCGCCGCGCGCCTGCAGCAGCGCCTCCAGCGCATCCAGCGCGCGCTGCGCGACATGCGCGGCGCTTTCGCCCGGCGCGGCCTGGCGTGCATCTGGCGACATCACCACATGCGAGCTCATCAGCATCGGATCGTAGGCATCGCGGAAGATCGCCACGTCGGTCACCGCCAGCGCGCCCACGGTCTCGCCGTGATAGCCATGGCGCAGGCAGACGAATTCGCGCTTGCCGCCCAGGCCGGTGTTGCGCCAGTAGTGGAAGCTCATCTTCAGCGCGATCTCGACGGCGGATGCGCCGTCGCTGGCATAGAACACATGGCCGAGCGCGCCGCCGGTGAGCGCCGACAGGCGCTCGGCAAGCTCCACCGCCGGCGCATGCGTGCAGCCGGCCAGCATCACGTGCTCGAGCGTGTCGAGCTGCGCGCGCAGCGCAGCGTTGATGTCGGGGTTGGCGTGGCCGAACAGGTTGACCCACCAGGAACTGGTAGCGTCGAAATAGCGCTGGCCGTCGGTGTCGTGCAGCCAGGGGCCCTCACCACGGGCGATGGCAAGCGGCGGCTCGCCGGCATCGGGCCGCAGCGGCGTGCACGGATGCCATACCGCGCGCAAGCTGCGCTCGCCGAGCGTGGGCTGGGCGGGATGCGCGCTCGGCGCCAGGGACGCGGAATTGGACTGGTCTTCCAAGGAAACCCTCCTTTGTTGACCGCGCGCTAGCCTACCCGGCCGGGCGGAGCCTGGCGTGGCGGCACTTGCGTGCGGGTTGGGGAGAGTCATGGTAGGGAGCTACCTGGTGAATTGGCAAACAGCGCCGGATTTACACGTTGGCAACACGTTGAGCGACAAAGCACGAAGAAGTACGTAACCGCCTCGTATCCTGACGCTTGCGTGCGCCTATCTCCACCTCGCGTCGCCGCATGCGGCGGGCGATTCCATCCACCTATCGAAAAAAATTGCCCATCACGGCTGCGGATCGAACGAAAGCCCGATCTCCTTGAAGAACCGCTCGACCTCCGGCAGCCACACCGGCACGCCCGCCCGTGCGCCGAACAGCGTGTGGGAGTCGCTTGCGAAGGTCCCGAAATCCACCATGCGGGCGTTGGCGGCGGGGCCATGCGCCTGCGCCGTATAGGCCTCGAAGAATTTTGCCGGCAGGGGCTGTGGCCAGTAGCTGTCGTTATCGCCATACAGCCACAGCGAGGGATAGCGCGCCTTCTTGCCGTAGTCGCTGAACGCGTCCACCAGGTTGAATTCCCAGCGGCTGCAGGATTCGTCGCGCAGGCCGCCGGCAAAATTGATCACGCCCAGCACGCCCGGATATGCGATGGTGGCAAAGGCCATGGTGGTCAGCCCGCCATGCGACTGGCCGATCACCACAATGCGCGATTTGTCCACATAGGGCTGCCCGGCCATGTATTCGAGCGTGGCCACCACGTCCTCGGCCTGCACCACGCCGTTGCTCTCGACATTGCAGCCGCCGCCGATATACGCGCCGCCGGATTTGGAAAAGCCCTGGCGCATCGGCAGCGCCACGACGTAGCCGCGCTTAACGAACTCCGCGCTCTGCACGAGGTAGCGTGCACGCGACTGGAAGGCCGGCTTGCCGGCCGCCTTGCCGTGATTGATCACGACCAGCGGAAACGGGCCGTCGCCGGGTGGCTTGAAGACGGTGGTCTCCAGCTCCAGCGAGAACATGATGCCGGGCTTGGGAACCATCGCGATCTGCTCCGAGGCGCCGGGGATGATGGCGGCGATCGTCGCAGGTGCCTGGGCCTGCTTCGTGGATGGAGGCAGGGCCATGGCGCCGGTGAATGGCAGGGTCAACAGCAGGGCCAGGGCCAGCCGATGCATCCATCTCATGATTGCCTGCTCCTTGGTTGCCACCGCCGTGCGCGGCGTCGCTGCCCTGCCCGCTGCCCCTTCAGCCCGTGCGCTTGGGCAACGGATGCCCCGGCAACAGATCGTAAGGATGGCGCCAGCCCGGCAGCGTACGCAGCCGCTCGGTCCAGGCGTGGATATGCGGATACTCCTTGCGCCAATGCACGCCGATCTCGTCGTCGTAGAACACGTACCCTGCCAGCGAAAAATCGGCGATGGTCAAGCGCTCGCCCAGCACGTAGGGACGTCCGGACAAATGCGTGTTGAGCACATTCCACGCGCCCTCGCAGCGCTGGCGCAGGAACTGCAGCACGGCCGGGTCCGGCGCCTTGGCGAAGGCGCGCAGGAAGCGGTAGCTTGCGGTGTAGGACGTGAACTTGTGATTGTCGAACAGCAGCCAGCGCAAGACCTCGGTGCGTTCGGCCTCGCTGGCGGGGCCGTAGATGTCGAGACGCTGCGCGAGCAGGTCCAGGATGGCGCCCGATTGCGACAGGCGGCGGCCATCGAACTCAAGCACCGGCGCCTCGCCCATTTCGTTGATGGCGCGGTACTCCGGCGTGTGCGTCTCGCCGTTGAAGTAGTCGACGAAGCGCGGCGTCCACAGCTTTCGGCCACGCTGCACGCCGACGGTTTCCAGCAGCAATGCCACCTTGTAGGTGTTGCCGGACTGCGCGAAGCCATACAGCAGGTAACCGGTGTCTTGCGCGGTCTCCTGCGCGGTGCCAGCAGCCATCGATTCCGTCATGGTGTCTCCCCCAGCATTTCGCCATCGACATAGAGCCAGCGCGGCGCCTCGCCGGCACTGCGCGGCTCGCGTACAAAGCGGCTGCGCTCGTGCAGCCGCCAGGCGCGCCCGCCCACCTTGTAGCGCGCCACGAATTCCACCTGGGCATGCGTCTCGTCCTGCTGCGCATGCGCCTTGACGGCCAGCCCGAGCCAGCGCGTGTCCGTGTCCGCGGCGAGATCGGCCGGGCAGGTGGATGGATGCCACGTATGACGCAGCCAGTCCACGTCGCCCAGCACATAGGCGCTATAGCGCGAGCGCATCAGTTGCTCGGCGTTGAACGGCAGCGCCTCGCCGCGATGAAAGCGCCCGCAGCAGGTGGCATAGTCGCCCCCGCCGCATGGGCAGCCGCCGGTGCCGGACGCGCGCGCCTTCATCCGATCAGCCCCGGTAGCTCGCGCATATCGGTGAAGGTCGCTACAGCGCCGGCGGCCATCAGCGATTGCGCCGCGTTGCGCGCGGCGTAGCCGAGCACGGTCATGCCCGCGGCAACACCTGCGGTCACGCCCGTCGGGCTATCCTCGATCACCACGCAGCGCGCCGGTTCCACGTTCATGGTGCGCGCCGCCAGCAGGTAGACATCGGGCGCGGGCTTGCTGCGCTCGACCTCGGTGGACGAGAAGATATGCTCGCGCTCGTCCTGCTGGAACAGCTCCACCAGGCCGGTGCGGATCAGCTGCAGTTTGACCTTGATGCGATCCGCGCCCGAGGCCAGGCAGATCGGCAAGCCTGCCGCCACGATCGCGCAGACCGCTTCACGAACATGCGGCACCGCCTGCACTTCCGCCTCAAGGACTGCGTTGCGACGCACAATCCACTCCGACAGCCAGTTTTCCGGCAGCGGCGAGCCGCGCCGGCTGGCGATGTTGTCGAGCTCTTCGCGCACCGCGCGGCCAAGGAACCACTTGGTGGATTCCTCGATCGAGATGCGGATGCCAAGCTCATTGAGCATCTCGTTGAGCACGCGGTTGACGATGGGCTCGCTGTCGACGAGCACGCCGTCGCAATCGAAAATCACGCAATCGAAGCGGGGATGGCGGATCGGCTTGATGCTGGCATTCATGCGGGTTTCTTTTCCTTGCTGCTGTCTGTGCTGCTGTCTGTGTTGCTGTCCTTGCCCGGCACGGCACGCAGTTCCGTGGGGCGCTTGCTCTTGAGGTGTGCCTCGATCTGGTCGAAGCGGTCGAAGCCCCAGAACGGCTCGCCGTCGATGATCACGAAGGGCGAGCCGAACACGCCCTTGGCCATGGCCACGTCGATCTCAGCCTTGAGCTGGTCCTTGATCTGGAAGCTGCTGGCGCCGGCATCCATGGCGTGCGCGTCGATGCCGAGCGGCCCGGCCAGCTTTACCAGCTCGGCCGGCTCGGCGATGTTGATGTCGTCCACGAACAGGGCGTGATAAACCGACTTGGCGAACGCGGTGGCGATATCGTCGCCATGATGGTTCTGCAGCCACAGCACGGCGCGGGCGGCTTGCGTGGTGGGCAGCGGGAAGTGCGTCGGGCGCTCGTACTCGATATTGTGGAAGCGCGCGGTGCGCTCGAAATCGCGCCAGGAATAGTCGCCCTTGAGCGGCACCTGCGGCAGCGGCGAGCTGCCGGTGGTCTTGAACACCACGCCGAGCAGGATCGGATGCCAGGCGACGATGCGCCCGTATTTCTGCGCCAGCTCGTCGATGCGCGTGCTGGCGAAGTAGCCATAGGGCGAGGAGAAATCGAAGTAGAAATCGATGGCAGCAGTCATTGTTGTCTGGGGGCTCCTGGCGTCTGGCCGTTTGGGTTCGATACTTCGGTGATTCGATGATGCGCCAACTGGTTGGTTCCGTGCTGCACGCAAGCCGCCCTCAGGCCAGCGCCCGCGCGATCAGTATCTTCTGGATGTCGCTGGTGCCCTCGTAGATCTGGCACACGCGCACATCCCGGTAGATGCGCTCGACCGGGAAATCGCTGACATAGCCATAGCCGCCGAAGACCTGGATGGCGGCCGAGCAGACCTCCTCGGCCATCTCGCTGGCATACAGCTTGGCCATGGCGGCCTCCTTCAGGCAAGGCCGCCCCGCGTCCTTGAGCGACGCGGCGTGCCACACCATCTGCCGCGCCACCTCGATCTTGGTCGCCATGTCCGCCAGGCGGAACTGCACGGCCTGATGCGCGAACAGCGGCTGGCCGAAGCTCTCGCGTTCCTTGGCATAGGCCAGCGCCGCGTCGAACGCCGCGCGCGCCATGCCGATGCTTTGCGAGGCAATGCCGATGCGTCCGCCTTCCAGGCCGGACAGCGCCATCTTGTAGCCGGCACCCTCCTCGCCCAGCATATTGGCTGCCGGCACGCGGCAATCCTCGAACAGGATCTGCGCGGTGTCCGACGAATGCTGGCCGAGTTTTTCCTCGAGCCGCGCGACGATATAGCCGGGCGTGGCGGTGGGCACCAGGAAGGCGCTGATGCCACGCTTGCCCGCCGCCTTGTCGGTGACTGCGAGCACGATGGCCACGTCGGCGTTCTTGCCGCTGGTGATGAATTGCTTGACGCCGTTGAGCACGTAGTCGTCGCCATCCCTCACCGCGCTGGTGCGCAGCGCGGCGGCATCCGAGCCCACGTGCGGCTCGGTCAGGCAGAAGGCGCCGAGCATTTCGCCGCGCGCCAGCGGCACCAGCCACTGCTGCTTCTGCGCCTCGCTCGCGAAGGCCATCAACATGCTGCAAACCGGGCAGTTGTTGACGCTGATGACGGTGGAGGTGCCGCCGTCGCCGGCGGCAATTTCTTCCAGGATCAGCGCCAGCGAGAGATAGTCGAGTCCGGCCCCGCCGTACTGCTCGGGCACCGCCACGCCGTACGCGCCCAGCGCGGCCAGCTCGCGGTGCACCGCCTGCGGGAAGGTTTTGTCGCGATCCCATGCGGCGGCGTGCGGCGCGATCTCCTGCTGTGCGAACTGGCGCACGGCGTCGCGGATCATTTCCTGTTCTGGCGTGAGCAGCATGTCAGATCACCAAGCGGGTAGCGGCGACGGCCGTGGCAAAGAAAACAACAGAAGCGGTGCTCACCACGGGATCACGCTGCCATCGTAGTTGCGAAAGCCGCCGTTGTCCTGCCGAGTCGCGCCGGCAATCACGCTGCGCATCCCGGATACGCTTTGCTGCGGCGTGAGATCGGCTTCCTTGCCGCCCATCTCGGTCTGTACCCAGCCCGGGTGGAAGGCCAGGCAGGTGGCGTGGCGCGCGTCGAGCGAGGTGGCCTTGAGTGCCGCGTTGGCGGCCGCCTTGCTGACGCGGTAGAGCCAGCTGCGGTTGCTGTCCATGGTGCCGATGCTGCCCATGCGCGAGGCCAGCACCGCCAGGACGCCGCCCTTGCCCGAGCGCCCGGCCTCGACCAGCGGCAGCAGCAACGGCAGCGCCATCATCGGCCCCAGCACGTTGACATGCATGACCTTGTCGAAGTCCTCACGGGTCACCGGCTGCGCGCCTTCGGTGCGCGGGCCGATCACGCCCGCGTTGTAGATCGCCACGTCGATGGACTCGCCGTCCAGCTTCCAGCCCAGCCCGGCGACCTGGCCCGCGTCGGTCAGGTCGGCGCGCAGCGCCTCCGCGCCGAGCGCCTCGATGGCCTTTACGCCATCGTCGCTGCGCGCGACGGCCAGTACCCGCCAGCCGTCGGCGCGGTACTGGCGCACGAATTCGAGACCGATGCCACGCGAGGCACCAAGGATGAGAGCAGTTGGCAAGGCGGTACTCCTTCTTCTATGTTGGTTACGGCCTGGCTGCCGCACGGGGCGGCAGCCGCTCCATGGCTGTCGATGCAGCCGGCGTTGCTAGATCAAACGATCTCCAGCCCCACGGCGGTGGCTTCGCCCCCGCCGATGCACAGGCTGGCCACGCCGCGCTTGCCGCCGGTCTTGCGCAGCGCGCCGATCAGCGTAGCCATGATGCGCGCGCCCGAGGCACCGATCGGGTGGCCCAGCGCGCAGGCGCCGCCGTGGATGTTGACCTTGTCGCGCGGGATCTTGAGGTCGTGCATGGCGGCCATTGGCACCACGGCGAACGCTTCGTTGATCTCGAACAGGTCGACGCTGTCGGTGGTCCAGTCAAGCTTGCGGTACAGCTTGTTCATCGCCTCCACCGGCGCGGTGGTGAACCAGCCGGGCGCCTGCGCATGCGTGGTGTGACCCAGCAAGCGGGCCAGCGGTTCCAGGCCAAGCCGCTTGGCGGTGGATTCGCGCATCATCACCAGCGCGGCCGCGCCATCGTTGATCGACGACGATGAGGCGGCGGTAATGGTGCCGTCCTTGGCAAAGGCGGGCTTGAGCGAAGGGATCTTGTCGACCTTGATGCGGCGCGGGCCTTCATCGGTGTCGATGACGGTGTCGCCGCCGCGCCCCGGCACCGTCACCGGCGCAATCTCCCAGCGGAAGTCACCGCGCTCGGTGGCCTGCTGGGCGCGCCGCACGCTTTCCATGGCGAACGCGTCCTGCGCCTCGCGGGTGAACTTGTACTTGGCCGCGCAGTCCTCGCCGAAGGTGCCCATCGAGCGGCCGCCGCCATTTTCGTCCTTGATGTAGGCATCTTCCAGACCATCCAGCATCATGTGGTCGAAGATCATGCCATGGCCGATGCGGTAGCCGCCGCGGCCCTTGGGCACCAGGTACGGCGCATTGGTCATGCTCTCCATGCCGCCGGCAATGCCGATCTCGAATGCGCCCGCGATCAGCGCGTCATGCACATTCATGGCGGCGCGCATGCCGGAGCCGCACATCTTGTTGACGGTGGTGCATCCCACGCCAAGCGGCAGGCCAGCGCCCAGGGCAGCCTGCCGGGCCGGCGCCTGGCCCAGGCCCGCAGGCAGCACGCAGCCGAACACCACCTCCTCGATCTGCTCCGGCGTCAGGCCGGCGCGCTCAACTGCGGCGCGGATGGCGGTGGCGCCAAGCTGCGGCGCCGTCAGCGCGGCGAACTCGCCCTGGAAAGCCGCCATGGGGGTGCGGGCGGCGGATACGATGACAACGGGATCATGCATGGTATGTCTCCAATGATTGGGGCGCTGACTGGCGGCGATGTTGGCTCTTTCCGGAAATCTCTCTGTGCTTGCTGCCTGGCTGATGACGAACGGCTAGCGGATCGATGCTTGCGGCGGATCGCCGAACTGTCGGTAGGCGGCCTCAAGCTGGGCGTGCAGTTCGTCGTTGCTGCTGGCGGCCATGCCCAGGTCGCGCAGCAGCCCGTCGGACACGCCGTAGACCCAGCCATGCACCGTGACCGCCTGCCCGCGGTCCCACGCGTCCTGCAGCACCGTGGTCTGGCACACGTTGTTGACCTGCTCGATCACGTTGAGCTCGCACAGGCGCGTGTGCGCGTCTTCCTCGCGGGTGATGGTGCCAAGGTAGGCGCCGTGCTTGTCGGCCACGTCGCGCACATGGCGCAGCCAGTTGTCGGCCAGGCCGATGCGCTGGCGCTTGAGCGCCACCTTGACGCCGCCGCAGCCATAGTGGCCCACCACGGTGATGTGGCGCACCTTGAGCACTTCCACCGCGAACTGGATCACGGATAGCGCGTTGAGGTCGCTATGGGCGATGACGTTGGCGATATTGCGGTGGACAAACACCTCGCCAGGCGCCAGCCCGAGAATCTGGTTGGCCGGCACGCGCGAATCGGAGCAGCCGATCCACAGGTACTCGGGCGCCTGCTGGTTGGCCAGGCGCATGAAGAAGCTCGGGTCTTCCGCATTGACGCGGTCCACCCACTCGCGGTTGTTGCGGAATAGCTGTGCGATGGCGTCACTCATGCGACCCTCCTTGCTGGAGCATGTTCGTTGCCGTGCGCGCGCGCTTTGGCGTCGCCGCTGCCGGCGGCATAGCGATGGATAAAGCGTTCAGAAATATCGTAGGCATAGAAGTCATGGATTTGCCCGGCCAGCAGCCGGTCCTTGTGAGCCTGCCACATGGCAGGATCGAAAAAGTCTTCGTGGTGCCGCAGGAAAGCAGCGCGCACGCGCGCGTCGCCGAGCAGGAAGGTGCGATATGTCTCGGGGAAGATATCGTGCCGTCCCACGCTGAACCAGACCTCGCCCGACATTTCCTCCTCCTCGTTGCGCGGCTGCGGCACGTGGCGGACATTGGTGTCCGTCATGTACTCGATCTCGTCGTAGTCGTAGAACACCACGCGCCCGTGGCGCGTCACGCCGAAGTTCTTGTAGAGCATGTCGCCGGGGAAGATATTGGCGGCGATCAGCTCCTTGATGGCGTTGCCGTACTCGACGATGCCGTGCTCGACCTGCGCATCCGAGCCTTCCTGCAGCCAGATGTTCAGCGGCGTCATGCGGCGCTCAATATACACGTGGCGCACGACAATTTCCTCGCCGCCATCCTTGCCGCGCTGGTATTCGATCATCGACGGCGCATGCAGCTCCAGCTCGCGCACCAGCGCATCGTCGAAGCGCGAGAGCGGGAAGGCCACGTCGGAGTACTCCAGCGTATCGGCCATGCGCCCGACGCGGTCGTGCTGCTTGACCAGCTGGTACTTGGACTTGATCAGCTCGCGCGTGGTCTCCTTGGGCGCCGGGTAGTAGTCCTTGATCACCTTGAACACGTAAGGGTACGACGGCAGCGTGAACACCAGCATCACCAGGCCCTTGATGCCGGGCGCGCTGATGAACTTGTCCGAGGAGTGCTGCAGGTGATGCAGGAAGTCCCGGTAGAACAGGTTCTTGCCCTGCTTCTGCAAGCCCAGCGAGGTATAGATTTCAGCGCGCGGCTTGCGCGGCATGATGTCGCGCAGGAAGGTCACGTACGCCGACGGGATCTCCATGTCGACCATGAAGTACGAGTGCGTGAAGGAGAACAGGATCAGCAGCTGCACCTTCTTTAGCAGCACCGTGTCGAGCGACAGCTTGCCACCTGGCGTGTGCACGATGGGAATCGCCAGCGGGTAGGTGCGGTCGGCGTTCAGGATACGGCCGACGATGAAGGCCGACTTGTTGCGGAAGAACAGCGACGACAGCACGTGGATCTGGAAATTCGGCGCAATGCGCAAGTCGCCGAAATACTCGGTGACGGCGCGCACCACATAGCCGATATCGCGCGTGAGATCGTCGAACGGGCGCTCGAGCTGGAAATTGTGGACGATGCGCTCGAAGCACGCCGCCATGCCCTTGCGGCTGCCCGGATAGTAGGCGCGGAAGGTCGGCCGCGTGGGCGACTCCTCGTTCTCGATGTACTCGGTCGAGACGGCCGGGCGCACGAAGATGAAGTCGTTGTTGAAGTACGAGCGGTGCAGGATGCGCGTGCATACCGAGTTGAAGAACGTCTCGGCCAGTTCGGGCTGGTGGTGATTGGTCAGCAGGCCGATGTAGTGCAGCTTGATCTGCTGCCAGATCTCGTCTTCGATATTTTCCGCGTCGTATTCGTCTTCCAGGATCACGCTGGTTTCGCGTACCCGCTCGTTGTAGAAGTCGATGCGGTCGCGCTGCAGTTGCAGCAGGCCATGCCAGTCGGCCGCTTCGAACTTCAGCTTGGCCTGGTGGCTCACCTCGCGGAACAGCCGGTAGTGCTTGTCAAACCCGTCCAGCATGGTCCGGGCCACGTCGTAGGCGATCTGCGAGGACAGCAGCTTGGGGAAGTGGGACATGTCGCAGACCGGTGACTAAAACTAGAGGTGGTTCCGGAGATTGTAAATTGGTTCGGCGGTAGGGCGAGTGCTCTTTCGGTCAATTCGGCGCAGGCGGCAGGGCACTTAGGCTGGCGCTGCCGCCTCGCGCCACCGCGCCCGGCCGCGTGCAGCGCCTGCGTCACATGGTTTGCGAGAACAGCTCGCGCCCGATCAGCATGCGGCGGATTTCCGAGGTGCCGGCGCCGATCTCGTACAGCTTGGCGTCGCGCCACAGGCGGCCCACCGGGTACTCGTTGATATAGCCGTTGCCGCCCAGGATCTGCACGGATTCGCCGGCCATCCAGGTTGCCTTCTCGGCGGTGTACAGGATCACCGCGGCGCAGTCCTTGCGCACCTGGCGCACGTGTTCGGTGCCGAGCGAGTCGAGATTCTTGCCCACCGTGTAGAGGTAGCTGCGTGCCGCCTGCAGCGTGGTGTACATGTCAGCCACCTTGCCCTGGATCAGCTGGAATTCGCCAATGCTCTGGCCGAACTGCTTGCGGTCGTGGATGTACGGCGTGATCACGTCCATGCACGCCTGCATGATGCCTACCGGGCCGCCGGAGAGCACCGCGCGCTCATAGTCCAGCCCGCTCATCAGCACCTTGGCGCCCAGGTTCTCGCCGCCAAGGATGTTCTCCACCGGCACTTCCACGTCCTGGAACACCAGCTCCCCCGTGTGCGAGCCGCGCATGCCGAGCTTGTCCAGCTTCTGCGCCACCGAGAAGCCCTTCATGCCCTTCTCGACGATAAAGGCGGTCATGCCGCGCGCGCCAAGGTCCGGCTCGGTCTTGGCGTAGACCACCAGCACATCGCAGTCCGGGCCGTTGGTGATCCACATCTTTGTGCCATTGAGCACGTAGTGGTCGCCCTTGAAGTCCGCGCGCAGCTTCATGCTCACCACGTCGGAGCCGGCATTGGGCTCGCTCATGGCCAGCGCGCCGATCCAGTCGCCGGAGACCAGCTTGGGCAGGTATTTCGCCTTCTGCGAAGCGGTGCCGTTGCGGTGGATCTGGTTCACGCACAGGTTGGAGTGCGCGCCGTAGGACAGGCCGACCGAGGCCGAGGCGCGGCTGATCTCTTCCATGGCGATCATGTGGGCCAGGTAGCCCATATTGGCGCCGCCGTACTCCTCTGCCACCGTGATGCCGAGCACGCCGAGGTCGCCCATCTTCTTCCAGGCGTCCATCGGGAACTGGTCGGTGCGGTCGATCTCTGCCGCGCGCGGGGCCAGTTCGGCCTGCGCCCAGTTGCGCACGGTGTCGCGCAGCATCTCGATGTCTTCGCCCAAGTCGAACTTCAGGCCTGGCAGGTCGGTCATGGCGGTCTCCTGGTGGAATCGGTCTTCTTGTCTTCTTGTTTTGTAGTTGGCGCTCAGACGTGGCCCAGCGTGCGCACCACGCACAGGGTCATCAGCATGGTGGCCACCGCCTTGCGCACGCCGTCGGTTTCGCTATACACGTCGCCCTGCGCCACGATCAGGGTGCGGCCGGGCTTGAGCACGCGGCCCACCGCCACCAGCCGCTCGCCCTGGGCGGGTGAGAGCAGGTTGATCTTGTATTCGGCGGTCAGCCCGGCCTCCCCGTCCCCCACCATCGACAGCGCGGCGTAGCCGCAGGCGCTGTCGGCCAGCGCGCCCACGGCGCCGCCGTGGAAGAAACCGTGCTGCTGGGTCACGCCCTCGGACCATGGCATGGCGATCTCCACCTCGCCGCGCGTAACCCGCGTCAGCGCCGCGCCGAAGGTGGTCATCAGGCCCTGGCGGGAGAAGCTGGTGGCAATGGCATCCGCGCGCTCGGCGGACAAAGGCGTGGCATCGACAGCTTGGGGCATGGGCTTTCCTCGATTGAGAAACTATTCTATTTACGTTTACGTAAACGTCAATCAAATCCGATACCGAAACCGGATTAATGGTCTATCAGGCGCTTTTTCCCGCCACCGACGGTGATGCTTCGCACGCATGCGTCGCCAGCAACGCCCGGCACTGCCGCTCGTGCTGGTCGATCTCGGCTAGCTGCGCCTGCAGGTCCTCGAGCTGGCGCTCCAGCGTGCCGCGGTGATGCGCCAGCGCGTGCAGGAAGCGCTCCAGTTGCGGCGCGGTGTCGCGCGGCGACTCGTACAGGTCGAGGATCTCGCGGATTTCGTTGAGTGTCAGCCCGAGACGCTTGCCCCGCACCGTGAGCTTCAGGCGCGTGCGCTCGCGCCCGTTATAGACGCGCTTGCGCCCGGTCGGCCCTTCGCGCTCCGGCGACAGCAAGCCTTGGTCCTCGTAGAAACGGATCGCACGCGGCGTCACGTCGAACTCGCGGGCGAGATCGGTGATGGTGTAGGTTGGCGTGGCTGGCGAGTCTGGCATGATGGCCCGGTAAAAAAGTGAACGGTCGTTCGGTATGGAATGAAGTTTTCGCTTAATATTGAAAAAGCCCGCCCCAATTGACGTTAACGTTAGCGTCAAGCAAAGCCGATGGCAACCTTGACGTGCAACAGTGACATGCAACCGTGACGTGCAAGCCGCCATCTTGCGACGGCTACCGTGACAACGAGAAAGCCCGCCTGCGCCCGGCACCGCGCGCACAGGGCTTCAGACCCCGAGAGACTCTTCATGAACGCACTCGAACACCAACTCCAATACCCGTTTGGCGAAACCCTGCCTGAAGGCGGCGCGCGGCAGCAAGTGGCCCCCGGCGTCTACTGGCTGCGCATGCCGCTGCCCTTCGCGCTGGACCATATCAACCTGTGGCTGGTGCGCGACCGCCTCGAAGGCCGCGACGGCTGGACCATCATCGATTGCGGCGTCACCAACGACACCATCAAGGCGCACTGGGAGACCGTGTTCGCCAACGAGCTCGATGGCCTGCCCGTGCTGCGCGTGCTGGCCACCCACTGCCACCCCGACCACATCGGGCTGGCACACTGGCTGTGCAAGCGCTGGGACGCCCGCCTGTGGATGAGCCTGGGCGACTACATGAACGCCCGCGTGATGGGTGGCGGCAGCGGCGTCGGCTCCAACGCCGGCGGCGACTTCGCGGCCAGCCACTTCGCCCGCCACGGCCTGACGGACCCTGACAGCCTGGAAAAACTGCGCGCGCGCAAGAGCTACTACCCGTCGCTGGTGCCGGACCTGCCTACCCAGTACCGCCGCATGATGGACGGCGACATCGTGCATATCGGCACCGACCCGGCCAAGTCGGGCTGGCGAGTGATCACTGGCTTCGGGCACGCGCCCGAGCACGTCGCCCTCTACAACGCCGCCTTGAATGTGCTGATTTCCGGCGACATGGTGCTCCCGCGCATCTCCACCAATGTCAGCGTGTTCGACATGGAGCCGGAAGCCAATCCGCTCAAGCTATACCTGGATTCCCTGGGCAAGTACGAGCCGCTGCCGGAAGACGTGCTGATTCTGCCGTCGCACGGCCGGCCGTTCCGGAACCTGCATATCCGCATCGAGCAGTTGCGCCAGCACCATGTGGAGCGGCTTGCCGAGACGCGGGCGGCCTGCGTGGAGAAGGCCTGCAATGCGCATGACATTGTCGGGGTGATTTTCAACCGGCAGTTTGATATTCACCAGATGACGTTTGCGATGGGCGAGGCGCTGGCGCACTTGCATGTGTTGTGGCATGCGGGGGAAGTCAGGCGGGAGATTGGGGGGGATGGGATTGTGAGGTTTAAGGTTTAGTGGTGGGCATTGGGGTTTAACTGCAACTGCAACTGCAACTGCAACTGCAAAATCAGCTTCAACTTCAACGGCTTAACTTCAAAAGCAACTGCAGTTTCACCTCCCCTTCGG
>NZ_JBIUHC010000073.1:0-51613 GCF_044627735.1 Cupriavidus sp. CuC1
CGAGGCCGGCTGCCCCGATGCCTGCCGCCGCGGCGCCGGCCTCGGTGCGCCGGGAGCCTGTGCCCCCGCGGCAGGCCGCCACGGATGCGCGCGATGCCCGCGATGCCCGCGATAGCGGCCCGGGCGATG
Organism: Cupriavidus sp. CuC1; assembly: GCF_044627735.1. Taxonomy (NCBI): domain Bacteria; kingdom Pseudomonadati; phylum Pseudomonadota; class Betaproteobacteria; order Burkholderiales; family Burkholderiaceae; genus Cupriavidus; species Cupriavidus sp. CuC1. The sequence goes on from NZ_JBIUHC010000073.1 coordinate 130, forward strand.
ACGTTCCGCCTTGGGAACACGCAGGCAGCAGCGACGTGCCGCCCTGGGAAGACCTCCCGCCCGATCTGCCCGTGATCGGGCCGTACGACAGCGATCCCGAGCCGATGCCCTCGCGCCAGGCCGCGCCCCGGCGCGAACCCGCACCGCGAGTTGCGCCGCCGGCTCCCGCTGCCGTGCAAGCCGCCCCGGCCGAGCCGGTGGCCCCGGTACGGCTCACGCCGCCGAAGCCGCCGGTGGCCGGCGAAGATGGCACGCCGCCGGTGTTCACCGGTGCCTGGCCGGCACTGGCTGCCAGCCTGCCGCTCAAGGGCCTCGCGCAGCAGCTGGCCTACCAGAGCGAGCTCGTCCAGGTCGTTGGCCGTACCTTCCACCTGCGCGCGCCGGTGGCGCCCATTACCGAGGCAGGCGTTGTCGAGCGCCTGCAGCAGACGCTGGCCGAGCATCTCGGCACCGAAGTGCGGGTGCAGTGCGAGATTGGCGCGGTGGCCGATACCGCCGCCGCGGCCGATGCCCAGGCCCGCGCCGAGCGCCAGCGCGAAGCCGAGGCCACCATCGAAGGGGATCCCTTCGTGCAGGGCTTGCTGCGCGAGTTTGGCGGCACGATCCTTGAGGGATCGATCCAGCCGCGCGCTGCCTGACCTCTTATTTTTGCCGGGCCGCCGGCGCCCATGACGCGCGGCGGCCCGTAACTTCTATCCAATCGCTAATCGGGAGCACTCCATGATGAAGGGCCAACTGGCCGGGCTGATGAAGCAAGCCCAGCAGATGCAGGAAAACATGAAGAAGATGCAGGAGCAGCTTGCCCTGATCGAGGTCGAGGGCCAGTCCGGCGCCGGCCTGGTCAAGGTGGTGATGACCTGCAAGAACGACGTCAAGCGCGTCTCCATCGACCCCAGCCTGCTCGCCGAAGGCGAAGACAAGGAACTGCTGGAAGACCTGGTTGCCGCCGCGTTCAACGACGCCGTGCGCAAGGCCGAGGCTACCTCGCAGGAAAAGATGGGCTCGATGACCTCCGGCCTGCCGTTGCCCCCGGGCTTCAAGCTGCCGTTCTGAGCCTGACACGGAGCCCGCATGATTCTCGAATCCGCAGTGCTGCCGGTGCGCCCCGGCCAGGAAGCCGCCTTTGAAGCGGCCTTCGGGCAGGCGCGCCATATCATCGCGGGCATGCCGGGCTTCCTTGGGCTTGAGCTGCATCGCGGCATCGAGCAGCCGTCGGCGTACCTGCTGACGGTGCGCTGGCGCACGCTGGAAGCCCACACCGAGGGTTTTCGCGGCTCGCCCGAGTACCAGCAGTGGAAAGCCTTGCTGCATCATTTCTACGAGCCGTTTCCCACCGTGCTGCATCACGTGCCGGTGGTGAGCATGGCTGCGCCCGGGGAGCCGGCATGAAGGGTGCTCCCCCGACCTCGCTGCAGGCGCTGATCGAGGCGCTGCGGGTCTTGCCCGGCGTGGGGCCGAAGTCGGCCCAGCGCATGGCTTACCACCTGCTGCAGCACGACCGCGAAGGCGCCCGCAAGCTGGGCGACGCCTTGCGCGGCGCGGCCGATGGCATCAAGCATTGCTCGCGCTGCAATACCTTCACCGAGCAGGAGATCTGCTCGACCTGCCTGGATGAGCGGCGCGACGCCTCGCTGCTGTGCGTGGTGGAGACGCCGTCCGACCAGATCATGATCGAGCAGACGCTGACCTATCGCGGCCAGTATTTCGTGCTGATGGGCCGGCTCTCGCCGCTCGACGGCATCGGCCCGCGCGAGATCCACCTGGACCGGCTGCTGGCGCGCGCCACCGATCCCGCCATGGGCGGGCCGGTGACGGAGGTGATCGTCGCCACCAATTTCACCAGCGAAGGCGAGGCCACGGCGCACTACGTCGGCGAGATGCTCAAGGCGCGCGGCCTCAAGGTGTCGCGCCTGGCGCGCGGCGTGCCGGTGGGCGGCGAGCTCGAATACGTCGATGCCGGCACCATTGCCCGCGCGGTGATGGACCGGCGCGCGGTGTAGCCGTGCCCGATCGTATCGCCATGCATGGGTCCGTGCGCCGGGTCACGATCGCATGAATCTCGCCCGTTTCGACCTTGTCACGCTTGGCTTGTTCGTGGCCGTGGCCCGCCAGGGCAGCATTTCCGCCGGCGCGCGCCAGTCGCACCTGGCGGTGGCGGCGGCCAGCAAGCGTATTTCCGACCTGGAGGCCGCCGTTGGCGCGCCGCTGTTCTTCCGTCACGCGGCCGGGGTGCAGCTGACCGAGGCCGGGCAGGCGTGCTTTCACCATGCGCTGACCATCCTGCAGGACGTGGAACGCATGGCCGGCGTGATGTCGGACTACGCCAGCGGCGTGCGCGGCCAGGTGCGCGTGTGCGCCAACACCTCGGCCATCACGCAGTTCCTGCCCGACGACCTGGCGACCTTCATGGCGCTGCATCCCACCATCCGCATCGAGCTCGAGGAGCAGAACAGCAGCGAGATCGTGGCCGCGCTGGTGGAGAACCGCGCGGATGTGGGCATCTTTGCCGACCGCACGCCCAGCGCGGGCCTGGTCACGGTGGAGTACCGGCAGGACGAACTGGTGCTGGTCACGCCGCCGGGCCATCCGCTGTCCGAGCGCGGGCCCGTGCGCTATGCGGACACGCTGGAATACGACTTCGTCAGCTTGCCGCAGGTCACCTCGCTGGCGGCCCGCCTGCTGGAGGAAAGCAGCCGGCTCGACCGGCCTTTCCGCCTGCGCATCCAGGTGCGCAGCTTCGACGCCATGTGCCGCATGGTGATGGCGGGGCTGGGCGTGGGCGTGTTGCCGCGCATCGCGGCCGAGCCCCATGTGCAGTCGATGGGTCTGTCGCTGGTGGGGCTGCAGGATGCCTGGGCGCGCCGCACGCTGCTGATCGGCATGCGCGATCCTGCCGGCCTGACGGTGTCGGCGCGGCTGCTCATCACCCATCTTTGCGGCGATCGCGCGCCGTTTTGAAGCCCTAGCGCTGATTTGCGCCGTTCTCGTGGCTGGTCCGGGGCTTTCGCGTTCCGAGTAGGCCCGCTTCTCCGAATGCCGATTCCGCCAGCCGCCCGGCTGGGGCACACTGCGTCGAAACAAGGCGTGCTGCCAGCCGCACTGGCCGCACTGGCCGCGGCGCATCCTTTTGGCACACGCCCGCTGTAATCCACACCGCACGGAGACACCCCCACCATGGCGCGACAGATCCTCGAAGGCATTCGGGTACTCGAACTCGGGCAACTGATTGCCGGCCCCTTCGCCGCCAAGACCCTCGCCGATTTTGGCGCCCACGTGGTCAAGGTGGAGCCGCCCGGACAGGGCGACCCGCTGCGCAAATGGCGCATGCTTTACGAGGACACCTCCGTCTGGTGGGAAGCGCAATCGCGCAACAAGCAATCCATCTGCATCGACCTGCGCAATCCGCAAGGGCAGGCCGTGGTGCGCAAGCTGGCCGCCGAGGCCGACGTGCTGATCGAGAACTTCCGTCCCGGCACCATGGAGAAATGGGGCCTGGGCTATGAAGCGCTGCGCGCGGAAAACCCCGGCCTGATCATGGCGCGCGTGTCCGGCTACGGCCAGACCGGTCCGAAGAAGGACGAGCCGGGCTTTGCCGCGGTGGCCGAGGCCATGGGCGGCCTGCGCTACCTGACCGGCGAGCCGGGCCGTGCCCCGGTGCGCGCCGGCCTGTCGCTGGGCGACACCATTGCCGGCCTGCATGGCGCGCTCGGCGTGCTGCTGGCGTTGTACGAGCGCGATGCGCGCGGCGGCGAAGGGCAGGTGATCGACGTGGCGCTGTACGAGTCGCTGTTCAACCTGAGCGAAAGCCTGCTGCCCGAATACTCGGCCTTTGGCGCCGTGCGCCAGCCGGCTGGCGGCGCCTTGCCCGGCATCGCGCCATCCAACGCCTATCCCTGCGCCAGCGGCGAGTACGTGCTGGTGGCCGCCAACGGCGACGCCATCTTCAAGCGCCTGATGCATGCCATCGGCCGCGCCGACCTGGGTGACGATCCGGCGCTCGCGCGCAACGACGGCCGCGTCAAGCGCGTCGACGAGATCGATGCGGCCATCACCGCGTGGACGCGCACGCAAAGCGTGGAAGATGCGCTGGCGGTGCTCAAGCAGGCCGAAGTGCCGTCCGGGCGCATCTACACGGTCAAGGACATCTCGGAGGACCCGCACTACCGTGCGCGCGGCGTGATCGAAAGCGTGACCGCAGCCAGCGGCCTGACGGTCGAAGTGCCTGGCATCATGCCCAAGCTCTCGGGCAGCCCGGGCGCCATCCATGACCGCGCGCCCACGCTGGGCGAGCATACCGACAGCGTGCTGGAGGCGGCCGGCTTCGACGCCGCCACCATTGCCGACATGCGCGCACGCGGGGTGGTGGCATGAGCGCGCCATCCATGCCGCGCGGCCCGGCCCGCATCGAGATCAACGAAGTCGCGCCACGCGACGGCTTGCAGATCGAGCCGGCCGTGGTCCCGACCGACGCCAAGGTGGCCTTCCTGGACGCCTTGTCCGCCTGCGGCTTTGCCCGCATCGAAGCCACGTCCTTTACCTCGGCCAAGGCCATCCCCGCATTGGCCGATGCCGAAGCGGTGATGCACCGCATGCAGCGCGGCGCGGGCGTGCGCTACACCGCGCTGGTGCCGAACCTGCGCGGCCTGGAGCGCGCGCTGTCGTGCCGGCCCGATGAGCTCAACCTGGTGATGTCGGCCAGCGAGACGCACAACCGCGCCAACCTGCGCATGACGCGCGCCCAGTCGCAGGCCCAGCTGCTGGCGATGATCGAGGCGGCCAACGCGGCCGGCGTGCCGGTCAATGTGTCGCTGTCCACCGTGTTCGGCTGCCCCTTCGAGGGCGAGGTCGACGCCGATGCCGTGATGGCGCTGGCCGAGTCCTTCGCCCATGCTGGCGCGGCGGGCATCACGTTGTGCGACACCACCGGCATGGCCTATCCCACGCAGGTGGCCGCGCTGTGCGCGCGCTTCGGGCAAAGCCTGCCGCAGGCGGGCCTCACCATTCACCTGCACAACACCCGCGGCATGGGCCTGGCCAACGCGCTGGCCGCATGGCAAACGGGCGTGAGCCGTTTCGATGCCGCCGCCGGCGGCCTGGGCGGTTGCCCCTTTGCGCCCGGCGCAAGCGGTAACGTCAGCACCGAGGAACTGGTGCATATGTTCGACGCCATGGGCGTGGACACCGGGGTGGACCTGGCGCGCCTGCTCGATGTGGTGGCCGGTTTGCCGGCGCTGGTCCAGCGCGACACCGCCAGCCAGTTGCTGCGTGCCGGCACGCGCTTGCGCACGCATCAGCCGCCGGCCTGGCTGGCCGAGCATTTCGCCGGGCAGGGCTGACGCCCGCTGCGCGGCAAGAATCCCGAAGGACGGGTGCGCACCGCACGGCGAGGGCCGGCGGGCGCTGAACAAAAAACCAAGATCAACAAGCACCAAGCAGGAGACACTCCATGCCTCGCAATCCGGCATCTGCCGCCGCACGTCCCCAATCTTCCACGTCCGTCTCGCCTGCGCGCCGCAAGACGCTCGCCGTCGTGGCGCTGGCCGCCGCCGGCCTGGCCGGCACGGCCGCCTGGGCGCAGGACGGCGCCTACCCAACGCGCCCGGTCACGCTGGTGGTGTCCGCCGCAGCCGGCGGCACGACTGACCTGGCCGCGCGCATGATCTCCGAGCCCCTGTCCAAGGCCCTCGGCCAGCCGGTGGTGGTGGATAACCGTCCGGGCGGCTCGGGCGGCATCGCCGCGCAGACGGTGGCGCGCGCCAAGCCGGACGGCTACACGCTGATGGTGCAGTACTCGGGCTACCAGGTCATCTCGCCGCTGCTGATGAAGAACGCGTGGGACCCGGTGAAGGACTTCGCGCCGGTCGCCAACATCCTGTCGGCGCCGCAGGTGCTGGTGGTGCGGCCGAGCCTGCCGGTGAAGACGCTCAAGGAACTGGTGGCCTATGCCAAGGCCAACCCCAACAAGCTCAACTACGCGTCGTCGGGCAACGGCTCGCTGCAGCACGTCTCCACTGAGTTGCTGAACCAGATGGCCGGCATCCAGATCACCCATGTCCCATACAAAGGCACCGGCCCGGCCATGACCGACCTGCTGGGTGGCTCGGTGGATCTCACCATCACCACGCCGCCGCCGCTGATGGGGCATATCGCGGGCGGCAAGCTGCGCCCGCTGGTGGTCACCAGCAAGCAGCGCCTGCCCAGCCTGAAGGACGTGCCCTCCGCGCCGGAAGCGGGCTACCCCGATCTGGATGTGTCGTCCTGGTTCGCCATGTACGCGCCGGCCGGCACGCCCAAGCCGATCATCGACAAGCTCGCCGGCGAGATCGACCGCATCATGCAGACAGAGGCCTTCCGCAAGAAGGCGGAGGAGCTCGGCGCCGAGGCGAAGTTCATGGGCCCGGCGCAGCTCGCCACCTATCAGCGCAACGAGCTGGCGCGCTGGGCCAAGGTCATCAAGGCGGCCGATATCCACGCGGAATGATGCGTGCCCCCGGTGCCGGCAGTAAGCCGGCCGAAAGGCGCAACCTGTATCTTCGATGCTCGCTCACCGGTGCATGCCGGTGCAGCATAGGTGTTGATCCCGATGCGGCCTGGCGCGGCATCGGCTAGCATCGCAACTTGCCGCTACGCGGCACCACGAAAAGACGTGGCACACGATGGCATGCATCAGCGCGAGAGCGGCAGTCGACGGGTAATCAGGTAGGAGAGAGAAATGTATAACAAGAAATTCTGGAAGCAGGCGCTGCTCGCGCTGGCGCTGTTCCTGGCGGGCTGGTTCACCTTTGGCGGCTACGCCCAGGCACAGGGCAAGCCCGAGAAGACCAAGATCACCATCGCCGTGGGCGGCAAGAACCTGTTCTACTACCTGCCGCTGACCATTGCCGAGCGCCTCGGCTACTTCAAGGATGAAGGCCTCGACGTCGAGATCGTCGACTTCGCCGGCGGCGCCAAGGCACTGCAGGCCGTGGTGGGCGGCAGTGCCGACGTGGTGTCCGGCGCCTACGAGCACACCCTCAACCTGCAATCCAAGGGCCAGCAGTACCAGGAATTCGTGCTGCAGGGCCGCGCCCCGCAGATCGTGCTGGTGGTCTCCAACAAGACCATGCCCAACTTCAAGTCGGTGGCCGACCTGAAGGGCAAGAAGATCGGCGTGACCGCGCCGGGCTCCTCCACCAACATGATGGCCAACTTCGTGCTGGCAAAAGCCGGCCTGAAGGCATCGGACGTGTCCTTCATCGGTGTCGGCGCCAGCGCCGGCGCGGTGGCGGCCATGCGCTCCGGCCAGATCGACGCGATGGCCAACCTCGATCCGGTGGTGTCGATGCTGACCCAGAAGAATGAAGTGCGCATCGCCTCGGACACCCGCACGCTGAAGGACACCCAGGCTGTCTTTGGCGGCAATATGCCGTCGGGTTGCCTGTACGCGTCCACCGCCTTTATCCAGCAGAACCCGAACACCACGCAGGCGCTCACCAACGCCATGGTGCGCGCGCTCAAGTGGCTGCAAAAGGCTGGCCCGTCGGACATCGTCAAGACCGTGCCGGAAAGCTACCTGCTGGGCGACCGCGCGCTGTACCTGTCCGCCTGGGAAAAGGTCAAGGAAGCCATCTCGCCGGACGGCAGCATGCCGGCTGACGGCCCCAAGACCGCGCTCAACACGCTGCAGCAGTTCGACCCGGACCTGAAGGGCAAGACCATCAAGCTGGAGAACACCTTCACCAACACCTTCGTGCAGAAGGCGAACGCCAAGTACAAGTAAGGCATCGCCTGCGCCCAGGGTGCCGGCGGCCCGCTGCGTGCAGCGGGCCTTTGCATTGGCGCGCACCGATGCCACCCATGGCATCCGGCGCGCCGTCCTGAACCTGCTTTCCACGTCATTACTATCGCGCGGTGTCGCGGTGCCTGCATCCATCGCACCCGTTGCGTCATTCAGCACCGAACCCGCCAAGAGCCTGCCATGAGCACTCCCGCACTTTCCCTCGACAACGTCACCTGCACCTTCGTCTCCCGCGACGATCGCAGCCAGCGCTATACCGCCGTCAAGGAGACCACCCTGGACATCCAGCCCGGCGAGTTCGTCTCCGTGGTGGGGCCGACCGGCTGCGGCAAGTCCACCTTGCTCAATGTGGGGGCCGGCTTGCTGCAGCCTTCGATCGGCGAGGTACGGGTGTTCGGCGAGCCACTGCGCGGCATCAACACCCGTGCCGGCTACATGTTCCAGGCCGAGGCGCTGATGCCGTGGCGCAGCGCGCTGGACAACGTCATCGCCGGGCTTGAGTTCCGCGGCATGGCGCGCGCCCAAGCGGAGCAGGAGGGCGAGGCCTGGCTGCGCCGCGTTGGCCTGGGCGGCTTCGGCGACCGCTATCCGCACCAGCTCTCCGGCGGCATGCGCAAGCGCGTGAGCCTGGCCCAGACCTTGGTGCTCGATCCGGACATCATCCTGATGGACGAGCCGTTCTCCGCGCTCGACATCCAGACCCGCCAGCTGATGGAAAACGAGGTGCTGGAGCTGTGGGCGGCCAAGCGCAAGGCGGTGCTGTTCATCACCCACGACCTTGACGAGGCCATCGCCATGAGCGATCGCGTGGTGGTGCTGTCGGCAGGTCCCGGCACGCACCCGATCGGCGAGTTCGCCATCGACCTGCCGCGCCCGCGCGACGTGGCCGAGATCCGCAACCATCCGCGCTTCGTCGAGCTGCACGCGGCCATCTGGGACGTGCTGCGCGAGGAAGTCCTCAAGGGCTACGCGCAGCAGCGCAAGGTCGCCTGAGATGGCCCGGCGCGTTACCTTCCCATTCAATCCGGTCTGATTTCAATTCGAGTTTCGATTCCCATGGCTTTCCGTCCCGACTCCAAGGGCATGCTGCGATTCTGGCAGTTGCTCGTCCTCGTTGTGATCCTCGGCGCCTGGCATGCCGCCACGCGCTCGCAGCAGGTTGCTTTTTTCTTCGGTGAGCCGCTCATGGTGGCCCAGCGCATCTGGAACTGGTTTGTCGTCGAGCGCGACATCTACGTCCACCTCGGCGTGACCCTGATCGAGACGCTGCTGGCCTTTGGCATCGGCACGGCCGCCGGCCTTGGCGTTGGCCTGTGGCTGGCGCTCAGCCCGCTCACCTCAGCCATCCTGGATCCCTATATCAAGGCGATGAACTCGATGCCGCGCGTGATCCTGGCACCGATCTTTGCCGTCTGGTTCGGCCTGGGCATCTGGTCCAAGGTAGCGCTGGCGGTGACGCTGGTGTTCTTCATCGTGTTCTTCAACGTCTACCAGGGCGTCAAGGAAGTCAGCCCCGTGGTGTTGGCCAATGTGCGCATGCTGGGCGCGAGCCACAAGCAGCTGCTGCGCCATGTCTACCTGCCAAGCGCGACCAGCTGGGTGTTTTCCTCGCTGCACACCTCCGTCGGCCTGGCCTTCGTGGGCGCGGTGGTGGGTGAGTACCTGGGCTCGGCGCGCGGCGTCGGCTACCTGATCCTGCAGGCTGAGGGCACCTTCGACATCAACACCGTGTTTGCCGGCATCGTGGTGCTGACCGCGGCGGCGCTGGTGCTGGACACCATGGTGGGCGTGGTCGAGAAGCGCCTGATGAAGTGGCAGCCGCGCAGCGGCGAGACCGAACGCTTGTAAGGCGAGCACGCGATCAGCCAGGAAAACGGCCGGAGGAATCTTCCTCCGGCCGAGCCTGAAGATCGATCCGCTGCGGCAGGAACTGGCAGTACCGACCAATTGCCCGCCTTAGGCGGCGTGCAGCGAGTCCGGTCCCGCGCCGGTGCCCGCCGCCGGCGCAAAACGCACGCTGACGGTCAGGCCCGTGCCGGGCGTCTTCTCGAGTGTCACGGCGGCACGATGCGCGCGCGCGATCTCGCGCACGATTGGCAAGCCCAGGCCGCTGCCTTGCTGCGCCTGGTTGGATTCGCCACGATAGAAGCGGTGGAACACCTTGTCGCGCTCTTCATCGGCAACACCGGGGCCGCTATCGATGACCTGCAGCAATGGCTGGTGATCCGGGTCGCCCACGCGCACCGTCACCTGCGCACCCGGGCCGGCATATCGGATCGCGTTATCCACCAGGTTGCCGATCAGTTCCTGCAGCAGTTCTGCCTGTCCCATGACCTGCACCGGCGCCGGCGCTTCAAAGCCAAGATCGACCTGGCTGGCCAGCGCCACCGATGTCCATTCGAGCGCCGCTTCCCTGGCCAGCAGGTCCAGGCGCAAGGGCTGCAATGCCGGCGCGTAGCCACTGTCCGGCTCCAGGCGCGATAGCGACAGCAGTTGCTGCACGCCCTTGGCGGCGTGGCGCACGGTCTCGTGCAGCGGCCGCAGGTGACGGCGCATGCGTTCGCCATCTTGCTCGCGCAGCGCCAGCTCGGATTGCGCCTGCATGATGGCCAGCGGGGTCTTCAACTGGTGGGCGGCATCGGCAAAGAAGCGCTTGCGCGCCAGCAACATGCGGTGCAGGCGCGCGACGTACTGGTTGATCGCCTCGACCAGGGGCTTCATTTCGGCAGGCAGGTCTTTCTGCTCCAGTGGCGCCAGGTCGTCGGCGCCACGCTCGGCCACCGCGGCGCTGAGCCGGTGCAGTGGCCGCAGGCCGCGCCGCACGCCGAACCACACGATGCCCAGCGCCAGCGTGACCAGCACCATCTCCTGCTGCAGCGAGCCGGCGAGGATCTCGTGCGCCAGCGACTGGCGCGGCTCGATGGTCTCGCCGACCAGCACCCAGACCAGCCGCGCCTGCCCCGACGGCATGTCGCGCACCGGTAGCGGCTGCGCTGCCATGCGTACCGGCTCGCCGCGGAAAGCGGCGTCGTAGAAGACGGTCTTGTAGAGCGGTTGCTTTGGCGTGGCCGGCATCGGCAGGTCGTCGTAGCCGGTCAGCGTGGCGCCGTGCTCGTCGCGAATCACGTAGTAGATCCGGCTGCCGGCCTCGGATTCGAAGATCTCCAACGCCAGGTAGGGGACCTCGATGGCGAAGCGGCCTTCATGCAAGCGGATGCCTTCGCGCATCGATTTGAGTGAGGCTTCCAGCGTGCGGTCGAACGCCACGTCGGCGGCATCCATCGCGCGGTGATAGGTCATCCATGCGTCCAGCGCCAGCAGGGCCAGCAACGGCAGCAGCAGCCAGAGCGAGAGCTGCAGGCGCAGGCTCGGGACTTTCATCGGGCGGCAGGCGTGGCCGCGCCCGCTTGCGTGCAGGCGTCCAGCAGGTAGCCCAGCCCGCGCAGGGTCACGATGGCCACGCCGCTGCCTTCGAGCTTCTTGCGCAGGCGGTGCACGTAGATTTCGATGGCGTCCGGGTTGACCGATTCGTCGATGCCGAAAATCTTCTCCGACATGGCTTCCTTGTTGACGGCGCGTCCGTCGCGCAGCATCAGCACCTCGAGCACGGCGCGCTCGCGCCGGGTCAGCGCCAGGGGTACGCCGCCCAGCACGAAGGCGCGGCTGATGCCGTCGTAGCACAGCGTGCCGCATTGCAGCTGCGTGCTCTCGTGGCCAAAGCTGCGGCGTATCAGCGCGCGTGCGCGGGCTTCCAGCTCCGACAGGTCGAAGGGCTTGGACAGGTAGTCGTCCGCGCCGAGGTTGAGTCCCTTCACGCGGTCCTCGACCGAGCCGTGCGCCGTCAGGATCAACACGGGCATGGCATTGCGCCGCTGCCGCAGGCGTCGCAGCACCTCCAGGCCATCGAGCTTGGGCAGGCCCAGGTCGAGGATGACCAGCGCGTAATCCTGGGTCGAGAGCAGATGATCCGCCGCGCGGCCATCGTGCATGCAGTCGACGGCGAAGCCCGCCTGGCTGAGCGCCTCGACCAGGGCATTAGCCAGCATCACATTGTCTTCAACGAGCAGGATTCGCATTCTCTTGGCGGGGGCGGGGCACCCGGGTGAAATCGGTGAAAGCGGGGAGGGCCGGAAAGGCGGGCCGCGCTGAGAAATACAGGTATCCGGCACGACTTTGAAGCTAGGGAAACTCCTAACCCCAATCGCTCGCGCGGCGATGAAATCCGTCGAATTTCGAAAGCGAACTGAAAGTGCGCCTGCCATACCATGCGTGCCATCCCGGGGGGCCTGCCCCGACATCACCACAACAAGCACAAATCACAAGAGGAGACAGCATGAAGTTCAAATCGATCGCGCTGGCAGCGATGGCCATGAGCCTGGCCGGTGGCGCCGCGGCGCAATCCAGCGTGACCCTGTACGGCATCATGGATGCCGGCATCGAATACGCCAGCCATGCCGGACCGAACGGCTCGGTGCTCAAGATGACCTCGGGCGGCAAGAACACCTCGCGCTGGGGCATGCGCGGCAGCGAGGACCTGGGCGGCGGGCTCAAGGCGCTGTTCCAGCTGGAGAGCGGCATCGCCATCGATACCGGCCGGCTGGATTCCGACGGCACGCTGTTCGATCGCCGCGCCATCGTTGGCTTGTCCAGCAAGTACGGGCAAGTGGTGCTGGGCCGCACCTTCACCACCACCTACGATTTCATGCTGCCGTTCGACCCGATGGGCTACGCGCCGAATTACTCGTGGGCGACCTCGGCGACCGCTACCGGCGATCGCAAGGACGGCTTGTTCTCACGCGCTTCCAACGCGATCCGCTACGACGGCACGTTTGGCGGCGTGAAGCTTGGCGCCACGGTGGCACTGGGCGAAGTGGCCGGCAGCTTCAAGAGCTTGTCCAAGTACGATCTCGGCGTAGGCTACAGCTCGGGTGGCTTTGCGGCGGCCGCAACCTGGGATCGCCAGAACGGCGCGGGCACGAGCGCCACGCCCGCCGATGTCACGGACTACATCCAGGGCATCCACGCCGGCGCCAGCTACGACTTCGGCGACCTCAAGCTCTACGCGGGCTATCGCAACTACAAGCGGACCTTCACCACGGCTGCCGCGTCTCACCGCAGCGACATGTACTGGGGCGGCGCGTCGTATGACTTCACGCCGGCGTTCACGTTGTATGGCGCGGTCTACAAGCAGAACATCAAGGGCGGCAGCGATGCCGATCCGATCCTGTTCTCGGTGCGCGCCCAGTACGCGCTGTCCAAGCGCACCACGGCCTACCTGTCGGGCGGTTATGCCAAGGCGCGCAACGGGCAGAACGTGAGCTTGTCCCGGGACTTCATCGGCTATGCGAACAACCAGGTGGGCGTGACCGCCGGCTTGCAGCATCGCTTCTGATGCGCGCCCTTATGGCTGCGTGAAGCGCCACTGAGCAAAAAAAGCGCCTGGTGCTACGGCCCCAGGCGCCTTTTTTCTTTTGCGCGGCGCCAAAGGCGCGCTGCATCAAGGCACGATGACGATCTTGCCGGTGACCTTGCGGGCTTCCATGTCTTTCAGGGCTTGCGGCGCCTGTTCCAGGGCATAGCGCGCGGAGATGTGCGGGCGGATCTTGCCTTCCTTCATCCAGCCCAGCATCTGCGCCATGTTGGCCTGGTTGGCCTTGGGCTCGCGCCGCGCAAAGTCGCCCCAGAACACGCCCACCAGCGAGGCGCCCTTGAGCAACGCCAGGTTCAGCGGCAGCTTCGGGATCTCGCCATTGGCAAAGCCCACCACCAGGTAGCGGCCGCGCCAGCCGATCGAGCGGAACGCCGGCTCGGCGTAGATGCCACCCACCGGGTCATAGATCACATCGGGGCCGCGGCCGTCGGTCAGCGCCTTCACGCGTTCACGCAGGTCTTCGGTGCTGTAGTTGATCAGCGCATCGGCGCCATGGTCCTTGCAGACCGTGAGCTTCTCGTCGGTGGAAGCGGCGGCGATCACGCGCGCGCCGATGGCCTTGCCGATTTCGATGGCGGCCAGGCCCACGCCGCCGGCAGCGCCGAGCACCAGCATGGTCTGGCCGGCCTTTAGCTCACCCCGGTCGATCACCGCGTGGTGCGAGGTGCCATAGGTGAGGGTGAACGCCGCGGCGGTCTCGAAGTCGATGCCCGGCGGCATCGGCACGACTGCGGCGGCGGGGGCCTTGGCCTGCGAGGCGAAGGCGCCGTTGCCCAGGTAGGCGATGACATTGTCGCCGGGCTTGACGTGCGTCACGCCTTCGCCGACCGCGTTGACCACGCCGGCCAGCTCCGAGCCTGGCGAGAATGGCAGTTGCGGCTTGGCCTGGTATTTGTTCTGGATGATGAGGACGTCGGGAAAATTCACGCCGGCTGCCTTTACGTCGATGACCACTTCGCCCGCGCCGGGCACCAGGTCGGGCAGGGTTTCGAGAACCAGCGAATCAGGCGGGCCCCAGGCTTTGCACAGTACGGCTTTCATCATGTCTCCAGTGATATGTTCGATGCCCGGCTGAAGATGGCGCAAAAGGGTGCATGCGCGGTGCACGCGAGGTCCATGCCAGTTGCGCCAGGCAGGCTCGGGCAAGTGTAGCGCAAAAATAGCACGGTCGTTCTGTTACAAGCTGGCGAGCCTGCCGCGGACGCCGCTTTGCGCCATGATTTGCGCTGCACACAGGGCGCTTGCGGCAGCCTTGTCAGGTACAATCCCGGCCATGCATATCCTCCTCGCAAACGATGACGGTTACCTGGCGCCGGGGCTAGCCGCGCTACATGCCGCGCTGGCGCCGCTGGCGCGCATCACGGTGATTGCGCCTGAGCAAAACCACAGCGGTGCTTCCAACTCGCTGACATTGCAGCGGCCACTGTCCATCTATGAAGCCCGGGAGGGCGTGCAGAAGGGTTTCCGCTTCGTCAACGGCACGCCAACCGATTGCGTGCATATCGCGCTGACCGGCCTGCTTGACGAGAAGCCCGACCTGGTGGTGTCCGGCATCAACCAGGGCCAGAACATGGGCGAGGACGTGCTGTATTCCGGCACGGTCGCCGCCGCCATCGAGGGCTTCCTGCTTGGCATTCCCTCGATCGCGTTTTCGCAGGTGGACAAAGGCTGGACCCACCTCGACGCCGCCGCGCGCGTGGCGCGCGACATCGTCGAGCGCTATATCGCCAAGCCCGCGGCCGAGCCGTTCCTGCTCAACGTCAATATTCCCAGCCTGCCGTTCGAACACATCAAGGGCTACCGTGCCACCCGGCTCGGCAAGCGCCATCCGTCCCAGCCGGTGATCACGCAGGTCAACCCGCGCGGCGATACCAACTATTGGATCGGGCCCGCCGGCGATGCGCGCGATGCGAGCGAGGGCACGGATTTCCACGCCACGGGCGAAGGCTTCGTGTCGCTGACCCCTTTGCAGCTGGACCTGACCCACCGCGGGCAGCTCGAGCAGATCAACCAGTGGCTGGCATAAGCCCTGCCGCGCGCAGTAGCCGGCCGTCATGAGTTCCGTCCCGCGTCGCCCTAAGTTTCCCCTGTCGCTGGACGCGGTGGTCGAGCGCAAGCCCGCGCCGGCGCGTACCGCCGGCATGCCTGCCGTGGGCGGCGCGCGCGGCGCGGCGATGGCCGCCAAATCGCGCGCGGCCAAGGCGCCTGCCGCGCCCACCCCGGCAGCGAGCGCCGTGCAGGCTCGCGCCAGCGCCGCCACGGCGGGCGGCGGCGGCATGGCCTCGGAGCGGGCGCGCGGCGCGCTGGCGGCGCGGCTCGTCGCCGCCGGCATCCGCGACGAGCGCGTGCTTGACGCGATTGCCACCATCCCGCGCCACCTGTTTGTCGAGCCCGGCCTGTCATCGCAAGCGTATGAAGACGCGGCGTTGCCGATCGGCCACCAGCAGACCATCTCCAAGCCGTCGGTGGTGGCTCGCATGATCGAGCTGTTGCGCGATGGCCTCGGCGCGGATGAGCCGCTGGAGCGCGTGCTGGAAATCGGCACCGGCTGCGGCTACCAGGCGGCGGTGCTGAGCCTGGTGGCGCGTGAAGTGTTCTCCATCGAGCGGATTCGTCCGCTGCACGAACAAGCCAAGGCGAACTTGCGGCCGCTGCGAGTGCCAAACCTGCGCCTGCATTATGGCGATGGCATGCTGGGTTTACCCCAGGCGGCGCCGTTTTCGTCGATTATCCTGGCGGCGGCCGGCATGGAGGTGCCTCAGGCGTTGCTGGAGCAGCTTGCCATTGGCGGGCGGCTGATTGCGCCCGTGGCGGTGGCTCCCCCCGCCGGCGGGCCCGGGCAGACCGTCACACAGCAATTGTTGTTGATCGAGCGGCGTAACCGGCATCGATTTCACCGGACCGCGCTTGAAGCCGTTTTCTTTGTGCCATTAAAATCGGGCACCATCTGAGTCGAACTATGCACAATATCGTGAACACGGAACGTTTCGCCCGCGCCGGGCAGCTCGCTACCGCCTCCCTGCTGCTGGCCCTGCTGGCCGCCTGTGCCTCCTCGCCCATGCCGGCGCCCGTGGTGGACCGCACCTCCGGAGCCGGCGTCGCCGGTGTCGTCCCGCTGGAGCCCGCGCCGCCTGGATACTATCGCGTCAAGCGAGGCGATACGCTTTATCGAATCGCGCTCGAGAACGGCCAGTCCTACCGCGATGTCGCGGCCTGGAATTCGCTGGCCAACGCCAACCAGATCGAAGTGGGCCAATTGTTGCGCGTGGCGCCTCCGGGTGCCGACGTCAACGCGGGCACCGGTGTCGCCACCATGCCGGTGGCGCCAGGCGGCGTGCAGGGCCAGCCGATCGACCAGGCCCGCCCGGTGCCCACGCCGGTTCCGTCGACAGCCACCGCTGGCGGGGCTTCCGCGCCCGCCGCCGATGGCTCGGTCAAGCTGGCATGGCCGGTCACCGGCCAGTTGATCGGGCATTTCGACGAAAAAGGCAACAAGGGCATCGATATTGCCGGCAAAAAGGGCGATCCGGTGCAGGCAGCCGACGATGGCCGCGTGATTCACGTTGGCCCCTTGCGCGGCTACGGGAATCTTGTCATCATCAAACACAACGATACATATCTCACTGCGTACGGCCACAACGACAAGGTGCTGGTGACGGAGCAGGCAACGGTCCGCAAGGGACAAAAGATTGCAGAGATGGGTAACAGTGACACCGATCGTGTGAAGCTGCATTTCGAGGTACGCAAGAACGGGAAACCAGTCGATCCGATGCGGTATCTGCCGCCACAGTGAGGGTTCATGCCACGCCAGAAAACTGTCTCCACCGGAAGCACCAGCCGCGCTCGGCGTCCCAAGCAGCCGGAGTTGCAGCAGTCCACTGGCGTGGCGCAAGCCGATGCCGATGCAGATTCCGAGGCCTACGGCCAGGACCCGGCCGCCGACCTGGTTCCGCTTACCGATGAGCCCATCACCACGGGTACGGCGGTAGGCCTGCGCGAGGCCGACCTGATGGTCGAGGAAGTCGAGCGCCAGGCCCGCGACGAGGACGAAGAAGAATCCGAGGACGAAGAAGAGGGCGAGGCCACCGCCGAGCCCGCCGCGCCCGATCACGACGACTTCCGCACCGTGCTGCACACCGAGCTGGCAGCCGATACCGTCCAGCATTACCTGAATCGCATCAGCATCAAGCCGCTGCTGTCCGCGCCCGAAGAGCTGCATTTTTCCACCCTGGCCAAGGGCGGCGATTTCTCGGCGCGGCAGGTCATGATCGAGCGTAACCTGCGGCTGGTGGTCAGCATCGCCAAGGGCTACCTCAATCGCGGCGTGCCGCTGCTGGACCTGATCGAGGAAGGCAATCTCGGCCTGATGCATGCCATCGAGAAATTCGATCCCTCCCGCGGATTCCGTTTCTCGACCTACGCCACATGGTGGATACGCCAGAGCATCGAGCGCGCCATCATGAACCAGGCCCGCACCGTACGCCTGCCGGTCCATGTCATCCGCGAACTCAACCAGGTGCTGCGCGCCAAGCGCCATCTGGAGAAGGGCGGCACCGACGGCCGCGATGCCAGCCTGGAAGACATTGCCCACTTGCTGGGCAAGACCCCCGACGAAATACAAGACGTGCTCGCGCTCAACGAGCACACCACCTCGCTCGACACGCCATTCGATCTCGATCCCGGATCCAGCCTGCTTGATTTCCTCTCGGACGAGCACAACGCTGCGCCCGACCAGGAAGTCGCGCACCGCGAGCTGGAAAACCTGATGAAACAATGGTTGGCGCGTTTGTCCGAAAAGCACCGCTATGTTGTCGAGCGCCGCTTCGGGCTTAATCACATCGAGCCGGCCACGCTGGAAGAACTTGCCGAGGAAATGGGGCTGACGCGCGAGCGTGTGCGCCAGATCCAGCAAGAGGCGCTGGTCAAGCTCAAACGCCATTTTGCTTCGCAAGGCGTGCGCAAGGACGCTGTTCTATGACACCTGTGCTGGTATTCGACATCGAGACGATTCCCGATGTCGATGGTTTGCGTCGTCTGCACGACCATCCCGATTCCATGACCGATGCCGAGGTCGCCGAACATGCTTTCGCGGCCCGCCGCGAGAAAAACGGCACCGATTTCCTGCCACACTACCTGCAGCGCATCGCGGCCATTTCCTGCGTGCTGCGCCGTAACCAGCGCGACGGCACCCCGGTCTTCCATGTGGGCTCGCTTGGCACGCTGGAAGACGGCGAGGCGGTGCTGATCCAGAAGTTCTATGACCTGGTGGCGCGCTACTCGCCCCAGATGGTGTCGTGGAACGGTGGCGGCTTCGACCTGCCTGTGCTGCATTATCGCGGGCTGGTGCATGGCATTGTCGCGCCGCGCTACTGGGAAATGGGCGAAGGCAGCGAGTCAGATAGCCGCGAATTCAAGTGGAACAACTACATCAGTCGTTACCACATGCGGCACCTGGACCTGATGGACCTGCTGGCGATGTACCAGCCCCGCGCCAGCGCACCGCTGGACGATCTGGCCAAGCTGTGCGGCTTTCCCGGCAAGATGGGCATGGACGGCAGCAAGGTCTGGCAGGCCTACCAGGACGGCCAGCTGCCCGCGATCCGCGACTACTGCGAGACCGACGTCGTCAACACCTACCTGGTGTACTGCCGCTTCCAGCTGATGCGCGGCGGCCTCACGCCGAAGCAGTTCGATACCGAAATCGAATTCGTGCAGGAGTCGCTCGCCGAGTTGCCGGGCTCCCAGTGGATCCAGTACCTCCAGTCCTTCCGCATCAAGCCGGTGTACGCCGGCGGCGATGATGACGAAGAACCGGAAATCTAAGCGCGTCCCGGCGCGCCCCGTGACAGGCCCTTATTCGTCCGCCAGCGACAGATAGATCGGCTGGTGGTCGGATGCCCGCGTTTCACCATCCACCTCGCAGCACAGCACGCGCGACAGCAGGTCTTCCGTCAGGAAGGCGAAATCGCAGGCAAACGGTGCCTGCGGCCATTGGTCCTTGTCATACAAGCCGCAAGTTGGTGCATGGGGCTTGCCGGGGTGGGTATGCGTCCAGGCGTCGTGCCAGCCGATGATGCCGGTTTCGTGGCAGCCGTCATATGGCGCCAGCATGCGCAGGTAAGCGATATCGTCCGGTGCGCCGTTGAAATCACCGCACAGCACGGCGGATGCGGGCCGGGCTTCGGGCGTGAACGGGCCGGGGCCGGTCTCGCGCAGGCCGGGCTGGCTGGCGTGCTCGCAGGCCTCACGGTGCCAGGCGCGCAACGCGTCGGTCTGGGCCGCGCGCTGATGTGTCGAGTAATACTCCAGATGGGTGCAGATCACGCGCAGGCGCCGGTCTCCCGTCAGCACCGTCGCTTCCAGCGCCACGCGAGGCATCGACGGGACGGTCGGATCGGTCGGCCAGGGCAGGGCGTGGCGGAATACTTCGAACAAGGGAAGGCGGGTGGCGATGAGGTTACCGAACTGGCGCGGCGCGCCGTTGGCGGCGAAACGGTCCACCGCTGGGGCATAGAGGATCCGGTAGCCGGGCAACAGCGCCGCCAGCTCGGCCACTTGGTCGGGGCCAGGGTCGCCTGCGAGGTCGGAGTAGCCGCGCGTCACCTCCTGCAGGCATAGCACGTCGGCATCGGCGATCGCGTGCAGCGTCCTGACGGTGCGGGCCAGGTCGACGCGCCCGTCGGCGCCACGACCCCACTGGATATTCCAGGAAATCAGTTCCATGTCGCCCCCTGCTTGGTTGCCGCGGCGCGTGGTGCCGGTGTTCTGTGCCGGTATTGCCACGCGCGTGCTGCACCCATGTTGCGCTTATCTGGCGCGCTTGTCCCGGTCTTCGTGCCACCGGGCCCGCCGCAGGGCCGCCCGGCTGTGCGTCTGGACTACAATCGCGCTCTCACAAAACAATACGTCAGGTTCCCCAGGTGTCTCAAGCCGTGACTCTCTCGCAAGCCCATTCTGCGCCGGAAGGTGGCGCTTCCGCCTCCCCGGCCGTGCCCGCATCGGTCAAGCCTGCGCCCGTGCAGCTGCCCGTCGTGCAGATCCACAGCCTCGACATGGAGGCGCGCGGCGTTGGCCGGCTGGTCAATGAGGACGGCAGCCCAGGCAAGGTGATTTTCGTCGAGGGCGCGCTGCCGGGCGAGACCGTCAGCTACAGCAGCTTCAAGCGCAAGGCCAGTTTCGAGCAGGCAAACCTGGGCGCGATCAAGAAAGCCTCGTCGATGCGCGTGAAGCCGGGCTGCGAGTACTTTGGCGTATGCGGCGGTTGTTCGATGCAGCACCTGGATGCGCGCGCGCAAGTGGCTATCAAGCAACGCGTGCTGGAGGACGATCTCTGGCACCTTTCGAAGCTGCGCCCGGACGTGGTGTTCCGCCCGATCGCCGGCCCGAATTGGGGTTATCGCTACCGGGCGCGCCTGACGGTGCGCTACGTGGCGAAGAAGGGCTTGGCGCTGGTCGGCTTCCATGAGCGAAAGAGCAGCTATGTGGCCGATATGGCGAGCTGCAAAGTGCTGCCGCCGCACGTATCGGCTCTGCTGGTGCCGCTGCGCGGGCTGATCACGGGTTTGTCGATCCGCGACCGCCTGCCGCAGGTCGAGCTGGCGGTGGGGCAGGATGTGACCGTGCTGGTGCTGCGCATCCTGATGCCGCTGACCGAAGCCGACGAGGCGCTGCTGCGTGCCTTCGCCGACCAGCACGGCGTGCAGTTCTGGCTCCAGCCCAAGGGCCCGGACACGGTGGTGCCGTTCTACCCGCTGGACCGCGAGCTGGCCTACACGCTGCCGGAATTCAACATCCGCATGCCGTTCAAGCCGACCGACTTTACCCAGGTCAACCACCAGATCAACCGCGCGTTGATCGGCCGCGCGCTTCGCCTGCTGGACGCGCAGCCGGATGATCGGCTGCTCGACCTGTTCTGCGGCATCGGCAATTTCACGCTGCCGCTGGCCACGCGCGGCCGCTCGGTGATGGGCATCGAAGGCAGCGAGGTCCTGACCACCCGGGCGCTGGCCAATGCGGCCATCAACGGGCTGGACCACAAGACCGAGTTCGCCTGCCGCAACCTCTTCGAGGTGGGCGCCGAGGACATCGCCGCGCTGGGCCGTTTCGACCGCTGGCTGATCGACCCACCGCGCGAAGGCGCGCTGGCGGTCAGCAAGGCGCTGGGCGAGCTGGCCCAGGCCGGCAGCGACGTGCTGCCCAAGCGCATCGTCTATGTCTCGTGCAACCCGGCCACGCTGGCGCGCGATGCCGGCCTGCTGGTGCACGAGGCCGGCTACCGCCTGTCCGGCGCGGGCGTGGTCAACATGTTCCCGCACACCTCGCACGTGGAATCGATCGCAGTGTTCGACCGCGGCTGAGCGGCGCAGGGTTGGCGCGGCCAAGCGGTCGCGGCAATGAAAAAGGCCAGCACGGATGCGCTGGCCTTTTTAGTCTGGAGCAGGGCGGCCGGGCCGCCCGCCTTAGTCGCGGTTGCCGCCGAAGATACCCAGCAGCGCCAGCAGGTTGGCGAAGACGTTGTACACGTCCAGGTAGATCGCCAGCGTTGCCGTGATGTAGTTGGTCTCGCCGCCGTTCAGCACGCGCTGCACGTCAAAGAGGATGTAGGCTGAGAAGATGCCGATGGCGATCACCGAAACCGTGATCATCAGCGATGGCAGCTGCAGCCAGATGTTGGCGACGCTGGCCAGGATCAGCAGGATCACGCCGACGAACAGGAATTTGCTCAGTCCGGAGAAGTCGCGCTTGCTGACGGTAGCGATGGTGGCCATGGCGCCGAACACCGCCGCTGTGCCGCCAAAGGCATACATGATCAGTGCCGGACCATTGGAGAACTGCAGCACCGACCCGATCAGGCGCGACAGCATCAGGCCCATGAAGAAGGTGAAGGCCAGCAGCAGGACCACGCCCATGCTGCTGTTCTTGGTCTTCTCGATGGCATAGAAGAAGCCGAACGCGATGCCCAGGAACAGGATCATCGACAGGCCGGGGCTGCCTTTCATCAGGCTGAAGCCCGTGGTGACGCCGATCCACGCACCGATGACGGTGGGAATCATCGAAATGGCAAGCAACCAGTAGGTGTTGCGCATGACCCGATTGCGCACCACGACGTCGCTCGTCGCGGTGCCGCTGCCGAAACTGTATGTGTTCAGCTTGTTATCCATGGTGACTCCTGTCTCAAAACGGTGAGGCGCCGGGGTAACCCAGGCGGGCACAACGCCAATGTGGCATCGCAGTAAGGGAATTGCAAGGGTTGTGAAACGTATCGGCCACTTTTTTCGCAAAACCCGCGCTGACGGTGATGATTTGATCGCAACCGGCCTCATGCGTTCCCTGCACATGGCCCGCCATCTCAAGTGCTTCTTTGGACTCTTTGCGGTGTGTGTTGTGCCTTGGCTGGCTCCGGGGAACCAGCGGCCATGGGCCTTCTCGAAACCATAACCGTCTCGTGCTAGAATTGCACGTTTACTTGAATTGTAACCCCTTCATTTTTTGGAGTTTTTATGGCGATCGAACGCACCCTGTCGATTATCAAGCCGGATGCCGTGGCAAAGAATGTCATCGGCCAGATTTACGCTCGTTTCGAGGCCGCCGGCCTGAAGATCGTGGCTGCCAAGATGGTTCACCTGTCGCGCGGCGAAGCCGAGCAATTCTACGCAGTGCACGCTGCCCGCCCGTTCTTCAAGGACCTGGTGGACTTCATGGTTTCCGGCCCGGTCATCATCCAGGCCCTGGAAGGCGAAAACGCCATTGCCAAGCACCGCGACCTGATGGGCGCAACCGACCCGAAGAAGGCTGAAGCCGGCACGATCCGTGCAGACTTCGCTGACAGCATCGACGCCAACGCTGTTCACGGCTCGGACGCAGCGGAAACCGCTGCCGTCGAAATCGCTTTCTTCTTCCCCGGCATGAACGTTTACAGCCGCTGATTGTCTGGTCTATTCCACAAGACTAGACTGCTATTGAAGTTGATACTGCCGTCATGAACACTCTCGTCAACCTGCTCGACCTGGATGCGGACGCGCTTACCGCCTATTGCGGAGAGCTCGGCGAGAAGCCGTTTCGTGCGCGGCAGTTGCAGCGCTGGATTCACCAGTTCGGCGCCAGCCGTTTCGATGCCATGTCGGATCTCGCCAAGTCGCTGCGCGAAAAGCTCGCCACGCGCGCCGAGATCCGCTCGCCTGCCGTCATCACCGACAACCTGTCGGCCGACGGTACGCGCAAGTGGCTGCTGGACGTTGGCGCCGGCGATGCGGTGGAGACGGTGTACATCCCTGAGGAGACGCGCGGCACGCTGTGCGTGTCTTCGCAGGCGGGGTGCGCCGTCAATTGCCGGTTCTGCTCGACCGGCAAGCAAGGCTTCTCGCGCAACCTGACTACTGGCGAGATCATCGGCCAGTTGTGGATGGCCGAGTTTGCCATGCGTGCCCAACTGGGCCGTGGCGCCAAGGACGACCGCGTCATCTCCAACGTGGTGATGATGGGCATGGGCGAGCCGCTGCTCAACTATGACCAGGTTGTGCCGGCCATGCGCCTGATGCTGGACGACCATGCCTACGGGCTGTCGCGCCGGCGCGTGACGCTGTCCACCTCCGGCGTGGTGCCGATGATGGACCGACTGGCCAAGGATTTGCCCGTGGCGCTGGCGGTATCGCTGCACGCGTCCAACGATCCGTTGCGCGACATGCTGGTGCCGCTCAACAAGAAGTACCCGCTCGCCGAGCTGATGGCGGCTTGCCGCCGCTACCTGGAATTTGCCCCGCGCGATTTCATCACCTTCGAATACTGCATGCTGGATGGCGTCAATGACGGCGTCGAGCATGCCCGGGAACTGCTGAAGCTTGTGGCCGACGTGCCTTGCAAGTTCAACCTGATCCCGTTCAACCCCTTCCCTGAGTCGGGGCTCAAGCGCTCGAACAACGAGCAGATCCGCCGCTTCGCCCAGGTCCTGATGGACGCCGGCATCGTCACCACCATCCGCAAGACGCGCGGCGACGATATCGACGCGGCCTGCGGCCAGCTCGCGGGCGAGGTCAAGGACCGTACCCGCCTGGCCCAGCGTGGCAAGTTCGGCAAAATCACGCCGATCGTGGCGGCGCCCGCGGCCGGCCAGCCGCAAGAGGCCCGGCCTGCATGACCCGTCTGATAGTCGCGGTCCTGATGGGGCTGGTGCTGCTGGCCGCGTGCCAGCTGCCGCCGCCGGTCAAGCCCGAATTGCAGACCGCGTCCGACCAGACCGAGCTGAGCCGGCGTGCCACTATCCGCCTCCAATTGGCTACCAGCTACCTTGAAGCCGGGCAGTACAACGTCGCGCTGGACGAGGCCAAGCAAGCCATCGCGATCGACCCGACGCTGGTCGACGCGTACCATATCCGCGCGCTGGTCTACATGAACATGAACGAGCGCGCGCTGGCCGAAGAGAGCTTCCGTAGCGCGCTGGCCATGCGTGCCGACGATGGCGACGTGCTGAACAACTACGGCTGGTTCCTGTGCGTGAACGGGCGTTATGCCGAGGCCGTGCCTTACCTGGAGCGCGCGGTCAACGCGCCTTCGGCAAGCGGGCCCGGCAAGGCACTGACCAGCCTTGGCGCCTGCCAGCTGCGCAATGGCAACAGCGAGGCAGCCGAGAAGAGCTTGTTTGGCGCGCTGCGCTTCGATCGCAACAACCCGGTAGCCAACAACAACCTGGCGCTGCTGTATTACCAGCGCGGGGACTACCAGCGGGCCCAGCAGTATGTCGGCCGCATCAACAGCAGCAATTTCGTCAGCGCGCAATCCCTCTGGCTGGGTGCGCGCATTGCCCGCCGTCAGGGTGACGTAGCCGCGCAGAATGCCCTGGTGGCACTGTTGCGCAGCCGTTTCCCCGATTCGCGTGAGTTGACCGCATACGAACAAGGAGCATGGGATGAGTGAGCACGAGCGCGCCGAAGGCCAGACTGCAGCGACGGGTCATGCGGGGGGTACCCCCGCGGATGCCGGGCGCGAGGCGGTGGCGCGCGAGATTGGCGAACGCCTGGCGCAAGCGCGCAAGGATCAGCGTTTCTCGCTGGAAGATGTCAGCGCGCGGCTGAAGGTCGCCTCGCACAAGCTGGCCGCCATCGAGCAGGGCGACGTCGCGGCGCTGCCCGACGTGACCTTTGCCAAAGGCGTGATGCGGGCCTACGCGCGCATGCTCCAGATCGACATCGATGCCTTGCTGGCGCGTTTCCACGCGCAGGCCGTGCCGGTGGTGGAAATCGGCATGCGCCGCGAAGGCGGCCTGAACGAGAGTTTCGACGACCGTAACCGCTTTGGCTCCGGTGGCTCGGGCGGCCGGTGGATCTGGCTGGCCCTGGTGGTCGCCGTCATCGGCGGCGGGGTGCTGTTCGGGCTGGACCACTTCAAGCAATGGATCGAGGCGCGCAAGGAAACCCTCACGGCGCCCCCGGCGGCGCAAGCCACGGTGCAAGGCAGCGAGCCCGGAACCGTCACGGCCGCGCTGCCGCCCGTGATGGCCGCGTCCGACGCCCCCGCGCCGTCCGAGTCGCTGCCTGCCAGCGGCCCGGTGGCGGTGGCGCCGGCACCTTCGGCGGCACCTGCACCTTCGGCAGCGCCGGCTCCAGCCGCCGTGCCCGCGGTAGCCGCTTCGGCGGCGGTGCCTGCGCCCGCAGCAGCAGCTGGCGCGGGCGAGCTGCGCATCCGTTTCGCCTCGGACACCTGGTATGAGGTCCGCGACCGTAGCGGCAAGGTTGTGCTCGGCGGTACCGCGCGTGCCGGCCAGGATCTCAGTGGCGGCGGTACGCCGCCGTACAAAATCGTGATCGGCAACGTCAAGGGCGTCGAGTCGCTGACGCGCAACGGCACCCCGGTCGACCTGCAGGCGGCCAACCGCAATAATGTGGCGCGCCTGACGCTGCCCTGAACATCGTTTCTCCAGCCATGCGCAACGCCGCATTGCAAGGTGGTAATGCTATGAACCAACAGGCTTGTATGCCGGTACTGCCCGGCCCGCTGCCCCGCCGCAAAACGCGCCAGGCGCGCGTGGTGTGGGGCGACAACGTGGTCACGATCGGTGGCGACGCCCCCGTGCGCGTGCAGTCGATGACGAATACCGACACGGTGGACGCCATCGGCACCGCGATCCAGGTCAAGGAGCTGGCTCGTGCCGGTTCCGAGATCGTGCGCATCACGGTCAACACGCCGGAAGCCGCGGCGGCGGTGCCCGCCCTGCGCGAGCAACTGGACCGCATGGGCGTGAACGTGCCGCTGGTGGGCGACTTCCACTACAACGGCCACAAGCTGCTGCACGATTATCCCGAATGCGCCCAGGCGCTGTCGAAGTACCGCATCAACCCCGGCAACGTGGGGCAGGGGGCCAAGCGCGACACGCAATTCGCGCAGATGATCGAGATGGCCTGCCGCTACGACAAGCCGGTTCGCATCGGCGTGAACTGGGGCAGCCTGGACCAGTCGCTGCTGGCACGCATCATGGACGAAAACGCCCTGCGCGCCGAGCCGTGGCCGGCGCAGAACGTGATGGTCGAGGCGCTGATCACCTCGGCCATCGAATCGGCGAAGAAGGCCGAGGAAATCGGGCTCTCGGGCGACCAGATCATCCTGTCGTGCAAGGTCTCGCAGGTGCAGGAACTAATCGCGGTGTACCGCGAGCTGACCAAGCGCTGCGACTACGCATTGCACCTCGGGCTGACCGAGGCAGGCATGGGCAGCAAGGGCATCGTGGCCTCCACCGCGGCACTGTCCGTGCTGCTGCAGGAAGGCATCGGCGACACGATCCGCATCTCGCTGACGCCGGAACCCGGCGCCGCGCGCGAGAAGGAAGTCTATGTGGGGCAGGAGATCCTGCAGACCATGGGCCTGCGCAACTTCACCCCGATGGTGATTGCTTGCCCGGGCTGCGGCCGTACCACCAGCACCACCTTCCAGGAACTGGCATCCAGCATCCAGAGCTACCTGCGCGAGCAGATGCCGACCTGGAAGACCGCCTACCCTGGCGTGGAAGAAATGGATGTGGCCGTGATGGGCTGCATCGTGAACGGGCCGGGCGAAAGCAAGCATGCCAACATCGGCATCTCGCTGCCGGGCTCGGGCGAATCGCCGGCGGCGCCGGTGTTTGTCGACGGCGTCAAGGTCAAGACGCTGCGCGGCGATCGCATCGCCGAGGAATTCCAGGCGATCGTCGATGACTATGTGCGCACCCATTACGGCAACAAGGCCGGGAGCGCCAGCAATGAGGTGGCAGCCTGAGCCGACAAGGCCAGGCGCTGCAGGGAAAGACAAGAGAAGATGAATCAACCCGTGAATCAGGTGGTCGCCAGCGACGGCGCCAAGGCTGACAATAGCAAGGCCGACAGCAAGATCAAGTTGCCCAAGGCACTGCAGGGCGTCAAGGGCATGAACGACATGCTGCCCGCCGACGCGCCGCTGTGGGAGCATTTCGAGAACGCCGCGCGCGCGATGCTGCGCGCCTATGGCTACCAGCAGCTGCGCACGCCCATCGTTGAGCACACGCAGCTGTTCGTGCGCGGCATCGGCGAGGTCACCGACATCGTCGAGAAGGAAATGTATTCCTTCACCGATGCGCTCAACGGCGAGCAACTGACGCTGCGCCCCGAGGGCACGGCGGCCGCGGTGCGCGCCACCATCGAACACAACCTGCTGTATGACGGCCCCAAGCGCCTGTGGTACACCGGCCCGATGTTCCGCCACGAGCGTCCCCAGCGCGGGCGTTATCGCCAGTTCCACCAGCTTGGCGCCGAGGCCCTCGGCTTTGCCGGCCCGGACGTGGACGCCGAGATCATCATGATGTGCCAGCGCCTGTGGGATGACCTGGGCCTGGTCGGCGTGCGCCTCGAACTCAATTCGCTGGGCCAGGCGCATGAGCGCGCCGCGCACCGCGAAGAACTGATCAAGTACCTGGAAGGCTTCCAGGACATTCTTGACGAAGACAGCAAGCGCCGCCTGTACACCAACCCGCTGCGCGTGCTGGATACCAAGAATCCGGCGCTGCAGGAAATGGCAAGCAACGCGCCCAAGCTGATCGATTTCCTGGGCGAGGAATCGCTGGCCCACTTCGACGGCGTGCAGCGCCTGCTCAAGGCCAACAACATTCCGTTCAAGATCAATCCGCGCCTGGTGCGCGGGCTGGACTACTACAACCTGACCGTGTTCGAGTGGATCACCGACAAGCTCGGCGCGCAGGGCACCATCGCCGGCGGCGGCCGCTACGATCCGCTGATCGCGCAGATGGGCGGCAGGGCGGCACCGGCTTGCGGCTGGGCGATGGGCATCGAGCGCATTATCGAACTGCTGCGCGAGGAAAAGCTCGTGCCGCAGGCGGAAGGCGCCGATGTGTACCTCGTCCACCAGGGCGAAGCGGCTGGCCAGCAGGCCATGGTCATCGCCGAGCGCCTGCGCGATGCCGGCCTCGACGTGCTGCTGCATGCCACGCCCGATGGCAAGAGCGGCAGCTTCAAGTCGCAGATGAAGCGCGCCGACGGTAGCGGTGCGGCCTATGCCGTTATCATTGGCGAGGACGAGGTAGTGGCGGGCACGGCACAGGTCAAGGACCTGCGCCAGGGCGCCCAGGCCGAAGGCGGTGGCGCGCAGGTGACGGTGGCGGCTGAGAAGCTGGTCGACCACATCATCGACGCGATGGTTGGCGCCAGCGAATAAGCGGGCTGGTAAGCGGGCAGGTAAGCAGGCAGCATCGGAACCAGGGGCAGCGCGAGCGCGGTCCTTCATACAAACAAACGCGGGTGGATCCCTCGACATGGCTTACGATCTAGAAGAACAGGAACAGCTTGAGAGCCTCAAGGCCTGGTGGCGCCAGTACGGCAATACCGTGACCTGGGCCCTGATCGCCGGCTTGCTGGCTTTCGCTGCCTGGAGCGGCTGGAACTACTGGCAACGCAAGCAGGCCGGAGAAGCGGCGCTGCTGTACGAGCAGGTCGTCAAGGCCGCCGAGAGCCGCGATGTCGCGCGGGTCAAGCGCGCTGCCGGCGACCTCGAGGAAAAATTCGGCAAGACCGCCTATGGCCCCATGACCGCGCTGGTGTCGGCCAAGGTGCTGTACGATGCAGGCGACCTGGCCGCCACGAAGGCCCAGCTGCAATGGGCGATCGACCATGGCGATGGCGAGTATGCTCACCTCGCGCGCGTGCGCCTGGCTGGCGTGCTGCTTGACGAGAAGGCCTACGACCAGGGCCTGGCACTGCTCAAGGACGAGCCGCCGGCACCGTTCGTGGCGCTGTATGCGGACCGCCGCGGCGATCTGCTGGCTGCCCAGGACAAGCGGGCGGAAGCCCGCTCGGCGTACCAGAAGGCGCTCGACAAGCTGAGCGCCAACGATGCCGCCATGCGCCAGATCATTCAGTTCAAGCTTGACGCGCTGGGCACCGCCTGAAGGCGGTTGGCCCGGCTCGCCGACAGGCCCGCGGGATTCGCATGCCATGCATGTCCCGCATGCCCGCACCCTTGCGCCTCAACTTAAATCAGGATCGGAACCTCATGAAGTCATTGTTTTCCGGCACGGCCCAGAACCAGCAACACGGCAATTTCGTCCGCGGCCTGGTGGTGGCCGCCGCTTGTGCGGCCAGCCTCGCCAGCCTTGGCGGCTGCTCGCTGTTCAGCAAGGCTGACAAGCGCACGCCGGTCGAACTCAAGCCGATCACCCAGACGCTGTCGGTGCGCCAGGCCTGGAAGGCTAGCGTCGGCAAGAGCGGCCCGTACTCGCTGCAGCCGGCGGTGTCCGGCAGCACCGTATATGCCTCCTCGAACGGCGGCAAGGTGATGGCGTTCGATGGCGGCACCGGACGCACGTTGTGGGAGGCCAAGACCGACACGGACCTGACCTCCGGCCCCGGCAGCGACGGCAGCGTCACGGCGGTGGCGGGCGAGAAGGGCGCGGTGTTCGCCTTTGACGCCAGCGGCAAGCAGATCTGGAAGAAGCAGGTCAATGGCGAGGTCCTTTCCGCGCCGCTGGTCGGCAACGGCCTGGTGGTCGTGCGCACGACCGACACCCGCGTGCTTGGCCTGGACGCGCAGACCGGCGAGCGCCGCTGGATCTACCAGCGCTCGCAGACCCCGCTCAACCTGCGCGCGTCGATGGGCATGGTGTTTGCCGGCGACGGCATCGTGATGGGCTTCCCCGGCGGCAAGCTGGGCGTGCTGGCTCCCGGCAACGGCGTGCTGCGCTGGGAAAGCACGGTGTCCTATCCCAAGGGCGTATCCGAGATCGAGCGGCTCAACGACGTCACGGGCCAGCCCATGGTCGACGGGCGCCAGGTCTGTGCCACCACGTTCCAGGGCCGCGTGGCTTGCCTGGAACTGGCCAATGGCCAGCCGCAATGGGGCAAGGAATTCTCGTCGCCGACCGGCCCCGCGCAGGATGACGGCTCGCTGTACGCCAGCGACGAGCGCTCGGTGGTGCATGCTTTCGACCGCCAGAACGGCACGGAGCGCTGGAAGAACGATCAGCTCCTGTATCGTCGCCTGGGCGCGCCGCTGGCGCTGGGACGCTCGGTTGTCATGGGCGACTTCGAAGGCAATGTACACTTCCTCTCTCGCGACGACGGCCAGTTCGTGGCCCGCATGAAGACCGATGGCAGCGAGATTACCGCTGCGCCGGTGGTGGCGGGTGCGTCCCTGGTGGTGCAGACGCGCGACGGCAACCTCTACGGCTTCGTGCCGGACTGAGGCGGTCAACATCATGGCGACTGCTCGTGCACCTGTCGGCATGGGCGGCGCCAATCCGGTAGCACGATCCTCCTGGTCGTGCAGGTGAACGAGGTCGGGTTGCAACGCTAACCCGGCCGCCCGACAGGAAAAGTGGCCAGGCGCGCGACGCCCGGCCGTCGGACCCATATCACTCCGGAGTTCCTGGGGGGCGGCATCTGCCGGCCCCCATTTCCGTTTATTGCATGAAACCAGTTATCGCTCTGGTCGGCCGTCCCAATGTGGGCAAGTCGACGCTATTCAACCGCATGACCCGTTCGCGCGACGCGCTTGTCGCCGATCTGCCCGGGCTCACGCGTGATCGCCACTATGGCGAAGGCCGCATCGGTGAACGTCCGTTCATCGCCATCGATACCGGCGGCTTCGAGCCGGTGGCCAAGGAAGGCATCGTTGCCGAGATGGCCAAGCAGACCCGCCAGGCGGTGGTCGAGGCCGACGTGGTGATCTTCCTCGTCGACGGCCGCCTCGGGCTGGCGCCCCAGGACCGGGTGATCGCCGATTACCTGCGCAAGACCGGGCGCCGCGTCATGCTGGCCGTGAACAAGGCCGAGGGCATGAAGTACACCACTGTGGTGTCGGAGTTCTACGAGCTTGGCATGGGCGACCCCTATGCCATTTCGTCGACCCACGGCGACGGCGTGCGCGAGCTCGTCGACGAGGCGCTGGAACTGGCGGTGAAAGAGCGCCCGGAACTCGCCGAGGAAGACGAGGGCGCCCAGCGCGGCGTCAAGATCGCCATCGTGGGCCGGCCGAACGTGGGCAAGTCCACGCTGGTCAACACCCTGATCGGCGAAGAGCGCGTGATCGCGTTCGACATGCCCGGCACCACGCGGGACGCCATCTACGTGGAGTTCGAGCGCGGCGGCAAGCCCTACACGCTGATCGATACAGCCGGCCTGCGCAAGCGCGGCAAGGTGTTCGAGGCCATCGAGAAGTTCTCGGTGGTCAAGACGCTGCAATCGATCGCCGATGCGAACGTCGTGGTGCTGCTGCTCGACGCGCAGCAGGACGTGTCGGAGCAGGATGCGCACATCGCCGGCTTCATCGTGGAATCCGGGCGCGCGCTGGTGGTTGGCGTCAACAAGTGGGACGGCCTCGACGGCCATAGCCGCGACCGCATCAAGCACGATCTGGAGCGCAAGCTGCAGTTCCTGGACTTCGCCAACTTCCACTTTGTGTCCGCGCAGCAGCGCACGGGCATCAGCGCGCTGCTGCGCTCGGTGGATGACGCGTATGCCGCGGCCATGGTCAAGCTGCCCACGCCGCAGCTCACGCGGATCCTGCAGGAAGCGGTCGAGTTCCAGCAGCCGCGGCGTGTCGGCGCGACCCGGCCCAAGCTGCGCTACGCGCACCAGGGTGGCTCCAATCCGCCCATTATCATCGTGCACGGCAATTCGCTTTCCGGCATCGCCGACACCTACCGGCGCTATCTCGAAAACCGTTTCCGCTCGGCTTTCAAACTGAAGGGCACACCGCTTCGCATCGAATTTCGTACGAACAAAAACCCGTATGCAGAATCGAAGGATTGAGTCAGGCAGCGGGAGCCCAGGCGGGCAAGTTTCGTTTGCGTTCGTTTGGAACTGAGGCTAAATTCACGGTAGCAGGGGGTTCCCTGCGAGGCGATGCTAGCTTGGTACCGTTTTGATCTTTTTTTGGCGCGGTTTGCGCCGTTTGACTTGAATCGGGGATTACCGTCCCCATCATCTATCACTAAATCTATAAATTTGGAGTGTGCCATGAGCAACAAAGGGCAATTGCTACAAGACCCGTTCCTGAACGCGCTGCGCAAAGAGCACGTACCGGTTTCAATCTACCTCGTCAATGGCATCAAGCTGCAAGGCAATATCGAGTCGTTCGACCAGTACGTCGTCCTGTTGCGCAACACCGTGACGCAGATGGTCTACAAGCATGCGATTTCCACCGTCGTACCGGCCCGCGCCGTGAATTTCCGCGTGGACGAAACGGCCGAAGGCTGATCATTCGCGGATAGCACCGCAGTTTTCCGGCAGGCCAGTCGTACCACGACACGGCCGCTAGTTGCCGGTGTCGCGCGGGGGCCAGATGCTCCGGCGCGACACCAAAAACACCAGCCCGGCCTGGCTGCAAAGTGGCCACGGGCACGGACATGCTTCGCCCTGGTGCATTCCGCCACGGACAGCGTCCCCGCTTCAAGCGTCTTCCCAGGCCAAGGCTCCTGCCTCACGGCACCAGCCACTGCCTCCCAGTAGCCTCCAACCCGTTTTCCTTTCTCGCGTTTCGCGATCCTCCCGTTTGCAATCTAGAGCCACCTCCAATTCCGAGTCTTCCCGCGCCATCCTCGTTGGTGTCGATTTCGGCAAGCATGATTTCCAGGAAAGCCTGAGCGAGCTGGCGTTGCTGACGTCGACCGCGGGCTCCACGCCGGTGCACACGCTGACCGGGCGCAGGTCCCGTCCGGACCCGGCGCTGTTCATCGGTTCCGGCAAGGCGGAGGAGCTGAAGGAGGCCGCAGATGCACTCGATGCCGACGTGGTGGTATTCAATCACTCGCTCAGCCCGGCCCAGCAACGCAATCTCGAGCGCTTCCTGCAGCGCCACGTCATCGACCGTACCGGACTGATCCTGGACATCTTCGGCCAGCGGGCGCAGAGCCACGTCGGCAAGGTGCAGGTCGAGCTCGCCCAGGTCCAGTACCAGGCCTCGCGGCTGGTCCGCGCCTGGAGCCACCTGGAGCGGCAGAAGGGCGGTATTGGCATGCGCGGCGGCCCGGGGGAGCGCCAGCTCGAGCTGGACCGCCGCCTGCTGGACGAGCGCGCCAAGCGGCTAAAGGCTGACCTGACGCGGCTGCAGCGCCAGCACAGCACCCAGCGGCGCGCGCGCGCGCGCAACGACACCCTGAGCATCTCGCTGGTCGGCTATACCAACGCCGGCAAGTCGACGCTGTTCAACGCCCTGACCAAGGCGCGCGCCTATGCCGCCGACCAGCTGTTCGCCACGCTGGATACCACTTCGCGCCGGCTGTACCTGGACGGCGTGGGCAACGTGGTCCTGTCGGATACCGTGGGCTTCATCCGCGACCTGCCGACCCAGCTGGTGGCCGCATTCCGCGCCACGCTGGAGGAAACCGTGCATGCGGACCTGCTGCTGCACGTGGTCGACGCCTCCAGCCCCGTGCGCCATGAGCAGGTCGAGCAGGTCAACCGCGTGCTGGCCGAAATCAATGCTGACGACATCCCGCAGATCGTGGTGATGAACAAGATCGACGCATCGCCGGAACTGCTCGAGCAGGGCCCCCGGTTGGAGTGCAACGAGGAGGGCGTGCCGACCCGCGTGTTCGTCAGCGCGCGCGACGGCATTGGCCTGGATACCTTGCGCGAGGCGTTGGTGGAAGTGGCGCGCTGGCTGGCCGAGCGCCCGCCCGAACGCCCCCCGCTGGACCCGCGCCTGGCGGATGCGCAGTCCTACCCCGACGCAGACGCCGATGGCGATGCCTTCGGCGATTTCGATGGCGAGGACACCCGGGTGGATCCGGAAGAACCCGACACGCAGTGAGCCAGTTCGACGGAAATCGCGGCCAGATTGCCCCAAATGGGCAAAAGTGGCGTCGATGACTGTTAGAATCCCCTTGTTCCAACTATCCCGGACCCGTGCACTTCATGCCCCTGTTTCCCCGGAATTCTGAATCGAGCCATGCCTTTGGCAGCCGCGCAGGTGGCCGCAACGGCGGCCATGCACCGTCGCGAACGGCCTGGCAGCGTTTGCGCGCGATCCTGTCGTTGAACGATCCACGTTGGGGTCGGGGCGGCCCGGATGACGAAGACAAAGACAAGGACAAGGATAGCCGCGACAACAATCGCCAGCAAAACCAGCGTCCGCCCCAGGATGGTCCCCCCGATCTCGATGAGCTCTGGCGCGATTTCAACCGTCGCCTGAACGGCCTGCTCGGCCGCAAGGAGAACGGCAGTGGCGGCAACCAGGGCTTCGGCGGCGGTGCGCGCACGCCGGGCAAGGGCTCGGGGATCGGCGCCGGCGTGGTGGTGATCGCGGCGATCGGCATCTGGCTGGCCAGCGGTTTCTTCATGGTGCAGGAAGGCCAGACCGCCGTCATCCTCCAGTTCGGCAAGTTCAAGTACACCACGGGCCCGGGTATCAACTGGCGCCTGCCGTACCCGATCCAGTCCGCCGAGATCGTCAACCTGTCGGGCGTGCGCTCGGTTGAAGTGGGCCGTGCCACCTCGATCAAGGACAGCAACCTGAAGGACGCGTCGATGCTGACGCAGGACGAGAACATCATCGACGTGCGCTTCACGGTGCAATACGACATCCAGGACGCGAGCGAATTCCTGTTCTACAACAAGACCGACCGCGGCGGCGACGAGGAACTGGTGACCCAGGCTGCCGAGACCTCGGTGCGCGAGATCGTCGGGCGCAACAAGATGGACGCGGTGCTCTACGAGAACCGCGAGCAGATTGCCCAGAACCTGGCCACGTCGATCCAGTCGATCCTGACCGCGTACAAGACCGGCATCCGCGTGATTTCGGTCAACGTGCAGAGCGTGCAGCCGCCCGAGCAGGTGCAGGCCGCCTTTGACGATGTCAACAAGGCCAGCCAGGACCGTGAACGTGCCATCAGCGAAGGCCAGGCCTACGCCAATGACGTGATTCCGCGCGCCAAGGGTACCTCCGCGCGCCTGAACGAAGAAGCCGAAGCCTACAAGGCGCGGGTAACCGCCCAGGCCGAAGGCGATGCCTCGCGTTTCCGCCAGGTCCAGGCCGAGTATGCCAAGGCCCCGCAGGTGACGCGCGATCGCATCTATATCGAGACCATGCAGCAGATCTATACCAATTCGACCAAGGTGCTGGTGGATTCACGCCAGGGCAACAATCTCCTCTATCTGCCGCTGGACAAGCTGATGTCGCAATCCCAGGTGGATGCCCGCGCGCCGGCTGCCGGCACCGGGCAGGCCCCTGCCGCGGGCGGCGGCACGTCTCCCGCGCCCGATGCCAGCAGCGATAACCGGTCGCGCGAGCTGTTGCGCAACCGTGACCGCGATTCGCGCTGAGGAGCCCCGACATGAACCGACTGATTTCCGTAGTAATCGGCCTCTTCATCGTGCTGGCGATCGGCTCCTCGATGGTGTTCGTGGTGGACCAGCGGCAGTACGCCGTGGTGTTCGCCTTTGGCGAGATCAAGCAGGTGGTGCGTGAGCCCGGCCTGCACTTCAAGCTGCCGCCCCCGCTGCAGAACGTGATCTTCATGGATCGCCGCCTGCTGACCATCGACGTGGCCGCTTCGGAGCGCTTCCTGACGGCCGAGAAGAAGAGCATGGTGGTGGACTGGTTCGTCAAATGGCGCATCACCGATCCGCGCAAGTTCTTCGTGGCCTTCAATGGCAACATCCGCGGCGCACAGGACCGCATGACCCAGCGTATCGACTCCGTCGCCCGCGAGGAATTCGGCAAGCGCACGGTGGCGGAGCTGGTGGCCGGCGAGCGTGAGAAGGTGATGCAGAATATCCGCTCCGCGATGGCCGACTACGCGCAGTCCGTGGGCGTCGAGATCATCGACGTGCGCCTCAAGCGTGTCGACCTGCTGCCCGCGATCAGCGAGTCGGTGTATCGCCGCATGGAAGCCGAGCGCAAGCGCGTGGCCAACGAGCTGCGCTCCACCGGCGCGGCCGAAGGCGAGAAGATCCGCGCCGATGCGGACCGTCAGCGTGAAGTCGTGCTGGCCGAGGCCTATCGCGATGCGCAGAAGATCAAGGGCGAGGGCGATGCCCGCGCGTCGCAGATCTACGCCGAATCGTTTGGCCGCGATCCCCAGTTCGCGCAGTTCTGGCGCAGTATGGAGGCCTACCGCAATACGTTCCGCGACAAGCGCGACGTGCTGGTGCTGGAACCCAATTCCGACTTCTTCCGCTACATGCGGTCGTCGGGCGGCGCGGCGGCGCCGGCGGCAGCGCCTCCGGCGAGCCGTCGCTAAGCTAGGCGGCTCCGTCCGCCAGGCGCTTCGACAAAACCCCGGCTTGCCGGGGTTTTGTCCGGCTGGAGGGGTGGCAGCGGAAGCTGATCCAGGGGCGCCGCTGCCGTCTCATCCGCCCTGCCAGGTGACTGGTTCCCCGCTTGCGGCCGGCGCCCCCGGCACGGCGCGCGGCGGGATCGAATTTCAACGGGTGGCTCAAGGCCGCCCGGCAACTGTGTGAAGTGAAGAGATTTACCATGTCCAATCACTGGCTCCTGCCTGAAAACATCGCCGACGTGCTGCCGTCGGAGGCCCGCAAGATCGAAGAATTGCGCCGCCGCATGCTGGACTTGTTCCGCACCTACGGCTATGAGCTGGTCATGCCGCCGATGCTGGAATATCTGGAATCGCTGCTCACCGGGACCGGGCACGACCTCGACCTGCGCACCCTCAAGCTGGTCGACCAGCTCTCCGGGCGCACCATGGGCCTGCGCGCCGACATCACGCCACAGGTAGCCCGCATCGATGCCCACTTGCTGAACCGCTCCGGCGTGACCCGGCTGTGCTACGCCGGCAATGTGCTGCACGCCCGCCCGGCGGGCTTTCGCGCAACCCGCGAGCCGATCCAGGTTGGCGCGGAGATCTACGGCCATGCCGGCCTGGAAGCAGATGTCGAGATCCAGGCCCTGATGCTGGCCACGTTGCAGGTTGCCGGCCTGACCGAGATTCGTCTCGACCTGTGCCATGCGGGCATCCTGGAAGCCTTGCTGGACGGACTGCCATCCAGCCGCAAGATCGAGGATGCGCTGTTCGCGGCCCTGGAAACCAAGGATGTCTCGGCGCTGCGCGAGTTGACCGAAGGCATGCCGCAGGCCGAGCGCGATGCGCTGCTGGCGCTGCCGACGCTGTACGGCGGTGTGGAAGTGATCGAGCGCGCCCGCGCGACCCTGCCGGCGAGCCCGATGATCGGCCGCGCGCTGGACGAACTCGCCGCGCTGGCCGCCGAGGTGAGCGGGGCGAGCGTCAACATCGATCTGTCCGACCTGCGCGGCTATCACTATCACAGCGGCGTGATGTTCACGGCCTATGTGGCTGGCTTGCCCAACTATGTGGCGCGTGGTGGCCGCTATGACAAGGTCGGCGAGGCCTTTGGCCGCGCGCGGCCTGCAACCGGCTTCTCGCTGGATTTGCGCGAGGTTGCCTCGCTTTCGCCGCTGGAAGTACGCGCGTTTGCCATTTTCGCGCCGTGGGATGCGGATCCCGCCCTGCGTGCCGCGATTACCGCGCTGCGCGCCGCCGGCGAGATCGTCATCCAGTCGCTGCCGGGCCATACGCACCAGCTCGACGAGTTCAACTGCGACCGCCAACTGGTCCGCCAGGATGGCGGCTGGACGGTGATTCCGCGCAGCGCCGGGGCCTGAGCGCAAGCGCCAGGCCGCGGAATTCCCCCGCGTTGCAGGCCGATCTCCCCAAAATCGGGGAGTTGACCAGCAACGAGAGTAAAATACGTTTTTAACCCACTGACCAAAATCAACATGTCCGCTTCTGCAGTAAGCCAGGGACGCAATGTCGTCGTGATCGGCACCCAATGGGGTGACGAAGGCAAGGGAAAAATCGTCGATTGGCTTACCGATCATGCAAAGGGCGTGGTGCGGTTCCAGGGCGGCCACAACGCTGGCCATACGCTCATCATCGGCGGCAAGAAGACCATCCTGCGCCTGATCCCCTCGGGCATCATGCGCGAAGGCACGATCTGCTACATCGGCAACGGCGTCGTGCTGTCGCCGGAGGCGCTGTTCCGTGAGATCGAGGAACTGGAAGCCGCCGGCCTGCAAGTGCAGAACCGCCTGCGCATTTCCGAAGCGACCACGCTGATCCTGCCGTACCACGTTGCCATCGACAAGGCCCGTGAAGTGCGCCGTGGCGCCGACAAGATCGGCACCACCGGCCGCGGCATCGGCCCGGCCTACGAAGACAAGGTGGCCCGCCGCGCGCTGCGCGTGCAGGACCTGTTCGATCCCAAGTGCTTCGCCGAGAAGCTGCGCGAGAACCTCGACCTGCATAACTTCATGCTGACCCAGTACCTGGGCGCGGAAGCCGTCGATTACCAGAAGACCCTGGACGAAATGCTGGCCTACGCGCCGCGCCTGGCCCCGATGGTGGCCGACGTGTCGGCCGAGCTGTACGCGGTCAACGCTGCCGGCGGCAATCTGATGTTCGAAGGCGCGCAAGGCACGCTGCTTGACGTCGACCACGGCACCTATCCCTTCGTCACCTCCAGCAACTGCGTGGCCGGTGCGGCCGCCGCCGGCGCCGGTGTTGGCCCGGGCCGCCTGAACTACATCCTGGGCATCACCAAGGCCTACTGCACCCGCGTGGGCGCAGGCCCGTTCCCCAGCGAGCTGTACGACAACGACAACCCCAAGCGCCAGGACCCGGTGGGCGTGCGCCTGGCCAACGTCGGCAAGGAATTCGGCTCGGTGACCGGGCGTCCGCGCCGCACCGGCTGGCTGGACGCGGCCGCGCTCAAGCGCTCGGTGCAGATCAACGGCGTGTCTGGTCTTTGCATGACCAAGCTCGACGTGCTGGATGGCCTCGAAACCCTCAAACTTTGCGTGGGCTACGAGCTGGACGGCAAGACCGTCGACATCCTGCCGCGTGGCTCGGATGCCGTGGCGCGCTGCGTGCCGGTGTACGAGGAATTCCCGGGCTGGAACGAATCCACCTTTGGCGTGAAGGCCTGGGATGCGCTGCCGGAACAGGCTCGCACCTACCTGAAGCGCGTCGAGGAAGTGGTCGGCATCCCGATCGACATGATCTCGACCGGTCCGGATCGCGACGAAACCATCCTGCTGCGTCACCCGTACGTGGCCTGATGTTGTCTTGGCCCGCAAGGGCGCCGCGCGGCTGAAAGATGCCGCGCCGGTAAAAGACCGCAAAAGCACAAGAGCAAATCGGCCCGCGCAAGCGGGCCGAAACTTTATCGGTCAACAGACCATAAGCCTAAAGCCGAAGAGCTAAAACAATCATGACCCTGCCATCGAACGACGACGAGAACCTGTGGATCTCGTGGGACGACTACCATAGCCTGATCGCGCGCCTGGCGCTTAACGTCCACGAGTCGGGCTGGAAGTTCGACAAGATCCTCTGCCTGGCCCGCGGTGGCCTGCGCGTTGGCGACCAGATGTCCCGCATCTTCGACGTGCCTCTCGCCATCCTGGCCACCAGCAGCTATCGCGAGGCGGCGGGCACCCAGCAGGGCGACCTCGATATCGCGCAGTACATCACCATGACCAAGGGCGACCTCACCGGCAAGATCCTGCTGGTCGATGACCTGGTGGATTCCGGCGTCACGCTGGAACGCGTGGGCCGCCATCTGCAGGAGCGCTATCCCGCCGTGACGGAAGTGCGCTCGTCCGTGCTGTGGTACAAGGCCTGCTCCAAGGTCAAACCGGACTATCACGTGACCTTCCTGCCGACGAACCCCTGGATTCACCAGCCGTTCGAAGAGTACGACACGCTGCGCCCGCACAACCTGGCGGCCTGGCTCAAGCGCGGCAAGCACGCCGCCGGCGGCTCGCAGGCCTGATCCACGGGCCGCCCGGGCAGATGAGCGCGCAATCGAGCGGGCGGGGTGCTGCCGCGCGGGCATCGCGTTCACAGGTGGCCTATCACAGCCTGCGCGACGATATCTTTGCCTTTCGCCTGCTGCCCGGCGACCGCTTTACCGCGAGCGACGTTGCCGAGCGGCTCGGCATCTCGCGCGCCCCGGTGCGCGAGGCCCTGCAACGTCTGCAGGGCGACGGCCTGGTCGCGGTGCTGTTCGTGTTGCTGTCGGGCGTGGTGTTCCTGGGGTGGGGCGAAATCTTCCCGCTCTTTCCGTCCACGCTGACCGACAGAAAAGGCGGGGGGCGGCTTGCCGCGGCCCCCGCCGTTGCCGCCAGTTTCCTGCTTAGTAAGCGACCGTGTAGCGCTGGCGCGAGTGCGCCGGCTTTTCCACTTCATCGAGCATGGCGATGGCGTAGTCCTCCATCGAGATCCAGCTTTTGCCGCTGGCGTCGGTGAGCAGCGTCTCCTCGCCCACGCGGAACTTGCCGGTGCGCGTGCCCGGCTCGAATAGGGCGGCGGGGGACAGGAAGGTCCAGTCGATCGCGGTTTCCTTGCGCAGGGCATTGAGGAAGTCGCGTCCTGCCAGGGCCTCGGCCTTGTAGATTTCCGGGAACTGCGGCGTGTCGACCAGTTGCACTTCCGGTGCCACGTAGAGGCTGCCTGCGCCGCCCACTACCAGCAGGCGGGGCACGGCGGCGGCCTTGACCGCGCCGATGATCTGCTCGGTCGTGGCCTGCAGGAAGCGTACGGTGCTGATTGCCACGTCATGGCCGGCAAGGGCGGCTGCCAGGGCCTTGGTGTTGGCGACATCCGCATTGACGGTGGCGAGGCCCGGCCGCGCGGGCAGCTTGTCGGCCTGGCGCGCGATGGCGGTGACCGTGTGGCCGCGGCTCAGGGCTTCGTCGATGAGGCGGGTACCGACACGGCCGGTGGCGCCGATGATTGCGATCTTCATGCTGAACTCCTTTGTTGCCCTGTTGAATAACGATATGAAACCACGGTGGTTACACATTGGGATAAAAATTTTTACGTCTTGCGTTGCCGCGCCGCGCGCTCCACGTCGGCGAGCATGCCGGCAATCGTGATCTGCGCCAGCGCGCCATCCATCGCGGCCTGGGCGCGGTCCACTGCGTGCTTCAGCGCGCCGGTGATTTCCCGTCCCACCATGCAGGCCGGGTTGGGCACGCTGTGATGCGGCGCGATCAGCGTGGCCGACTCCACCGCGCGGAACACGTCGAGCAGCGTGATCGATGCTGCCGCGCGCGCCAGCGAGGCGCCGCCGTTGCTGCCCATCATGGTGCTCACCAGTCCCGCCTCGGCCAACTGGCTGACCAGGCGGCGGATCAAGACGGGGTTGGTGCCCACGCTACCCGCGATCAGCGACGACGGCAAGGGCTCGGCGGCGCTGGCCAGCAAGGTCAGGATATGGACGGCGACGGCGAAGCGGCTGCTGGTGGTCATGGTTGGCGAGGCAATGTGAAACTATCTTAGTTACAGATGGCGGGTGCTGTCAAGCGGCGGGCGCGCCACGCTGGCGCGCCAACGTGGTACGCGCCTGCAGCAACAGGGTGGTTTGCGCCGGAAAACGTCGGAAAACGCGACATTCCGGCGTGCGAATGGCGGAAGAATGCCGGGAGCGCCACTGAAACTGATACACTCACCCGCAGCGCAGCAGTCGGCTGCTGCTCCGGCCGCGCCCTGGCAGTTCGTGTGAGCGTCAGGCCGTGTGGATGAATCTGTCTCAGCGGGTGCCTCAGCAGGCAACCCAGCAGGCAAGAGCGGACTCCACGCCCCGGAGCGGTCGTTGCTGCGACTGGTATTTATTAATTAGTTAAGTCGCGCAGTCGCGCCAATATCGAATCGGGAGTGCAAAGTTGCAAGATCAGACGCCGGAAAACAAAAAACCCGCAGGGCTCGAAAGCGCTGCGGGTTTTCCGTTTGATCTGGTGCCCAGGAGAGGACTCGAACCTCCACAGTGTTGCCACCGCTAGGACCTGAACCTAGTGCGTCTACCAATTTCGCCACCTGGGCGGGCGTCGAAACAACCGAAGCGCTCATTATAGCGACCGCAAATCGTTTGTCAAATAATTCTAGAAAAAATTGAATCAGAATAACTATCCGATCCCTAGTCGGGAAGAAATCCTTGGCGTCCTGAGGACGTCGGGGTCGCCCTTGTCGGGCGGCGATATCGCCAAGGCGCTCGCCGTCACGCGCAAAGAACACGACGGCTTCCAGAAACGCCTCGCCGCCATGGAGCGCGACGGCCAGATCGAACTCAACCGCAAGGGCCGCTACGAGCTGGCCAACCAGCCCAACTTCGTGGTCGGCCGTGTGCAGGGCCACCGCGATGGCTTCGGCTTCCTGATCCGCGACGATGGCGATGACGACATCTTCCTGCCGGAGCGCGAGCTGCAGAAGGCCATGCACAACGACCGCGCCCAGGTGCGCGTGATCGGCTACGACCGGCGCGGCCGGCCCGAAGGCCAGATCGTCGAGATCCTCGAGCGCGCCAACCGCTACGTGATCGGCCGCCTGCTGAGCGAAGGCGGCGTGCTGGTGGTGGCGCCCGAAGACAAGCGCATCAGCCAGGACATCCTGATCCCGCCCAAGGCACAAGGCAAGGCGCAAGTCGGCCAGGTGGTCAGCGTCGAGATCATCGACTACCCCGATCGCTACGTGCAGCCCGTGGGCCGCGTGGTGGAAGTGCTGGGCGACTTTGATGATCCCGGCATGGAAATCGAAATCGCCGTGCGCAAGTACGGCGTGCCGCATGAATTCTCGGATGCCTGCGCCAAGGAAGCCGCCGACCTGCCCGACGAGGTGCGCGAGTCCGACCTGGAGCACCGCATCGACCTGCGCGATGTGCCGCTGGTGACCATCGACGGCGAAGACGCGCGCGACTTCGACGACGCCGTTTACTGCGAGCCCGTCAAGATCGGCCGCTCGAAGGGCTGGCGCCTGGTGGTGGCCATTGCGGACGTATCGCACTACGTGCGGCCTGGCACGGCGCTGGACGCCGATGCGCTGGATCGCGCCACCTCGGTGTACTTCCCGCGCCGCGTCATCCCGATGCTGCCGGAAAAGCTCTCCAACGGCCTGTGCTCGCTGAACCCGCAAGTCGACCGCCTGTGCATGGTGTGCGACGCCGTGATCACCGCCAAGGGCGAGCTCAAGGGCTATCAGTTCTATCCCGCCGTGATGCATTCGGCGGCGCGCCTGACCTATAACGAGGTCTGGTCGGTGCTGTCCAACACCAAGGGCCCGGAGGCGCACAAGCGCGCCGACCTGGTGCCGCACCTGCAGAACCTGTACGAGTTGTTCCAGGTCCTGCTCAAGGCGCGGCGCGAACGTGGCGCGATCGACTTCGACACCACCGAGACCTATATCGTCTGTAATGCGCAAGGCAAGATCGAGCAGATCCTGCCGCGCACCCGCAACGACGCCCACCGCCTGATCGAGGAGTGCATGCTGGCCGCCAACGTGTGCGCCGCCGACTTCCTCGAGCGCTTCAAGCATCCCACGCTGTACCGGATCCACGCCGGCCCGGGCGAGGAAAAGCTGAAGAACCTGCGCGAGTTCCTGCGCACCGTCGGGCTTTCGCTGGCCGGTGGCGACAAGCCGCAGGCAGGCGACTACGCCGATGTGATGGACAAGATCAAGAGCCGTCCCGACGCGCCGATGCTGCAGACCATGCTGCTGCGCTCGATGCAGCAGGCGGTCTACAGCCCGGACAACATGGGCCACTTCGGCTTGTCGTACGAGGCTTACGCCCACTTCACCAGCCCGATCCGCCGTTACCCGGACTTGCTGACGCACCGCGCCATCAAGGCCGTGCTGGCGCATACGAAGTACA
Organism: Cupriavidus sp. CuC1; assembly: GCF_044627735.1. Taxonomy (NCBI): domain Bacteria; kingdom Pseudomonadati; phylum Pseudomonadota; class Betaproteobacteria; order Burkholderiales; family Burkholderiaceae; genus Cupriavidus; species Cupriavidus sp. CuC1. The sequence goes on from NZ_JBIUHC010000073.1 coordinate 44,471, forward strand.
GGCCGGCGTTTGCCCCGGGCACTGCGCTGAATACCGCGATCGCGCCCAAGGCGCGCCGCATGCAGGCCAAGGACGCCGCCGAGAAGGCCGAGCGCAGCGCCGCGCGCGCCCAGCGCAACGAGGCCATCTGGGACGAGCTCGGCCTGCACTGCTCGGCCAACGAGCGCCGTGCCGATGAGGCCTCGCGCGATGTGGAAGCCTGGCTCAAATGCTACTTCATGCGCGACAAGCTCGGCAGCGAGTATTCGGGCACCATCAGCTCGGTTACCTCGTTCGGCATCTTCGTGCAGCTCGATGAGCTCTACGTCGAAGGCCTGGTCCATGTCACCGAGCTGGGCAGCGATTATTTCCAGTATGACGAAGCGCGCAACGAACTGCGCGGCGAGCGTACCGGCATCCGCTACCGCCTGACCGACCGTGTCCGTGTGCAGGTTTCGCGCGTGGATCTCGATGCACGCAAGATCGACTTCCGCCTGGTGCAGGAGCCGTCGGCCAAGAGCCTGCGTGGCCGCGCCCCGACCGCCGACGCCGCGCCGCGCGTGCCCGCCGCGCATGCCGTGCCCGCGCGCAAGAAGGGCCGTCAGCTGGCCGCGCTGCTGGGTGGCAGCTCCAAGCCGGAAGAGTCGTTCGACGAAACGCTGGACCGCGTGATCGAAGAGCAGCCGGTGTTCGAGGCTGTCATGACGCCGGTCAAGCCGCACGTGGGGCAGGGCGCCAAGGCCGGCGGCAAACCGGCCAAGCGCGCCGCCAAGCCCAAGCCGCAGCATCTCGGCTCGACGCACAAGGGTGGCGCCAAGCCGGCCGGCAAGAGCAGCCGCGCCTCGCGCAAACGCACCTGACGGCCAGGGAGCCGGCGCCGGCTTGTCCGGCTCCGGCTCCCTGGCTCCGGACACGGGGCAAGCCTCGGCGGGAATGTACAATCTCGCCATGGCTAAACAAAAACTCCTGATCGGCTTTCACGCCGTCACCGCGCGCCTGCGCCAGGACGCCGCTGGCGTCACCGATGTCTACGTAGAATCCGCGCGGCGTGACCGCCGCATGCAGGACTTCATCCGCCTTGCCGAAAGCCTCAACGTCCGCCTGCACCCGGTGGACGCCGAGCGCCTGCGCGGCATGGCCGGCACCGACCGCCACCAGGGCGTGGTCGCCCGCGCCGAAGATGTGGCGCTGGCCCTCAATCTTGACGAACTGCTCGACGGCATCGAGGGCACGCCCTTGCTGCTGGTGCTCGACGGCGTCACCGATCCGCACAACCTGGGCGCCTGCCTGCGCGTGGCCGATGGCGCCGGCGCGCACGCCGTGATCGCCCCGAAGGACCGCAGCGTGGGTTTGAACACCACGGTGGCCAAGGTGGCCAGCGGCGCGGCGGAAACCATTCCCTACATCACCGTCACCAACCTGGCGCGCACGCTGCGCGAGTTGCAGGAACGCGGCATCTGGGTGATCGGCACTGCCGACGGCACGGAAAAAACGCTTTACGACGTCGATTTCAAGGGCCCGGTTGCCCTGGTGATGGGCGCCGAAGGCGAGGGCATGCGCCGCCTCACCCGCGAAACCTGCGACGAGCTGGTCGGCATCCCGATGGCCGGCGGCGTGGAAAGCCTGAACGTCTCCGTGGCCAGCGGCGTGTGCCTGTATGAGGCGGTGCGCCAGCGCCGCCTGAAGCGCTGAGCGCTGGGGCGGAATCCATGAAGGCGGACATCGACGCACAGGCGCTTGCGGCATCGCGCCGCCTGATCGGCGAAGCCACCAACATCATGGTGCTCACCGGCGCGGGCGTATCGGCCGAGTCCGGCGTGCCCACGTTCCGCGACGCCATGACCGGCCTGTGGTCGCGCTTCAATCCCGAGGAACTGGCGCAGGAGGACGCCTACCGGCGCCAGCCCGCGCTGGTATGGGAGTGGTACCTGCACCGGCGCGAACTGGTGGCGGCCACGCATCCCAACCCGGCGCACATCGTCCTGGTGGCGCTCGCGGCACAGAAAACCGTCACCCTGGTCACGCAAAATGTGGATGGTCTGCACCAGCGTGCCGGCAGCCCCGATGTGATCGAGCTGCACGGCAACCTCTTCGCCAACAAATGGCTGGACGGCTGCGGCCGTTGCGACCCGGCGACCGCCGTGGCCGGAGTGCCGCCGCGCTGTTCCCTCTGCAATGCCATGATGCGCCCCGGCGTGGTGTGGTTTGGCGAGGAACTGCCGCGGGTGGCGCGCTATCGCGCCGAGCACGCGGCCGAGCAGTGCGACCTCTGCATCGTGGTGGGCACCTCCGGCCTGGTCTATCCGGCTGCGGGCCTGCCCGGCGTCGCCAAGGACCATGGCGCGCATGTCATCGTGGTCAATCCCGAGCCCTCGGCGCTGGATCAGACCGCCGACATCGTGCTGCGCGGCCCGGCCGGCGTGATCTTGCCCTTGCTGTGGGACGGCGCGCCTGCGACGCCAGCCTGAACCCGCTCGCCGCCTGGATTCCAGGGCGGCTTGCCGATCTGTCTTCTCACCCCCATGGATCGACGATATCGATTCCGCATTCCACAAAGTCCTTCACGTTTCGCGTCGCGAGGTGAGCCCTCGCGAACGGGCTATCGCGGCGATCATGGCATCGAACTGGCTGATGGGCTTGCCCAGGTTCCTGCGTAGTGCTGTGATCTCTGCGTAGGCGTTGGCAGCGTCGCTGTCGAAGTTCAGCACTTGTCCTGCCAGTTGTCCTGCCAGTTCCTCGTTGAATATGGCGAGGATGGCTGCCAGCAACCCCTGCTGGCGTCGACCGTCGGGCAGGACTTTGATGCCATGAAGCATCTCGCCACGTGTCACCGATGTGGTGAAGAGCGTCGCGCGCGGCTGGGCGGCCATCCATGTCAGCACCCTGCCTTCTGGTGCCGCCCTCAGCAGTTCCGACAGGACATTGGTGTCCAGGAGAATCATTTGCCGAGTTCCTGCGGTTCGCGGATGGCTTCGCGGGGAGGGAGGTCCAGATCGATTCCGCCTAGTGGCGCAATCCGGCTACGGATGGCCTCGACCAGTGTTGGAACGCGCACTGGCTCAGTCGAAAGTGCGCTGCGCAGGATGGCCCGAGCTTCGTCTTCCATGGACCTGCCGTGTCGAGCGGCACGCACGCGCAATCGAGCCTTGAGTTGTTCATCCAGGTTTGAGGCGGCTGGCGGCTGGCGTCTTGCGTCGAGGGAGATGTCGTCCTGTCTTAGCGGCACCGTCCGGTGCCGCCCCCCTCAAGCCGTAATCAACGCCTCCAGCTTCACGGCATCCGCCGCAAACGCGCGAATCCCCTCAGCCAGCTTTTCCGTCGCCATTGCGTCTTCATTCAACTGCCAGCGGAAGGCCGCCTCATCGCATTCGATGCGGGCGATATTGCCGGCCTGCGCCTGGTCGACCGACAGCTTGCGCGCGACCGTGCCTTCGCTGGCGGCCAGCTTTTCCAGCAGGTCCGGGCTGATGGTCAGCAGGTCGCAGCCGGCCAGCGCCAGGATCTGCTCGGTGCTGCGGAAGCTGGCGCCCATCACATCGGTCGTGTAGCCGAACTTCTTGTAGTAGTCATAGATCTGGCGCACCGAACGTACGCCGGGATCGTTGTCGCCGGCATTAGCGGCGGCGTCCCATTTGTCGCCGGCTTGCTTCTTGTGCCAGTCCAGGATGCGGCCGACGAAGGGCGAGATCAGTTGCGCGCCGGCCTCGGCGCAGGTAACGGCCTGTGCCAGCGAGAACAGCAGCGTCATGTTGCAGCTGATGCCTTCGCGCTGCAGCACTTCGGCTGCGCGGATGCCTTCCCAGGTGGAGGCGATCTTGATCAGCACGCGCTCGCGCGCCACGCCACGCTGCTCGTACAGCGAGATCAGGTGGCGGGCCTTGGCCACCGTGGCTTCGGTGTTGAAGGACAGGCGCGCGTCGACCTCGGTCGACACGCGGCCCGGCACGATGGCCAGGATCTCGCAGCCGAAGGCGATCAGCAGGGCGTCCATCACGGCGTCGATGCCGTCATTGGCGCGCACGGCCTTTTCCAGCAGGGGACGGTACTCGGCCTTCTGGACGGCCTTGAGAATCAGGGAGGGATTGGTGGTGGCGTCCTGCGGCGTGTACTGCTTCATCACCTGGAAATCGCCGGTGTCCGCCACCACGGTGGTGAACTGCTTGAGCTGATCGAGCTGGTTCATGGTCAGTGAGTTGCTATTAAGGGTTGGTGATGGCGCAGGACCAAAACGGCAGGCCCCGGGCGCCGCGCTGATGCTTGCCTCGGGCCATTGTACCGTCGGCTCGCGCCCACGCCGGGGATGTCACGGCATTCCGGTACACTATACGGTTTCCCCCAAAGCAGATGGGCTGTTGTCATGACACAGGATGAACTCAAGGCGCTGGTGGCGCAAGCCGCGGCCGACTATGTCAAAGAGGTAGTGCCGGCGGGCTCGGTGCTGGGCGTGGGCACGGGCTCCACGGCCAACCTCTTTATCGATGCGGTGGCGGCGTTCAAGGAACGCTTTGCCGGCGCGGTCTCCAGTTCGGAGGCTTCCACGCGCCGCCTGCAGCAGCACGGCTTCAAGGTTTTGGACCTGAACGAGGTCGACGAGATCCCCGTGTATGTCGACGGCGCGGACGAGATCGACGCCAGCGGCGCCATGATCAAAGGCGGCGGCGGCGCGCTGACACGCGAGAAGATCGTGGCCTCGGTGGCGAAGCGCTTTGTCTGCATCGCCGACGGCAGCAAGCTGGTGGATGTGATGGGTGCGTTCCCCCTGCCGGTGGAGGTGATTCCGATGGCACGCGCTGCGGTCGCCCGCCAACTGGCTGCATTCGGCGGCCAGCCGCGCCTGCGCATGACCAAGGAAGGCGGCATCTTCAAGACTGACAACGGCAATGTGATCCTGGATGTGGCTGGCCTGAAGATCAGCAATCCGAAGTCGATGGAAGAAGCCATCAATCACATGCCGGGCGTGGTCACGGTGGGGCTGTTTGCCCTGCGCGGCGCCGATGTGTTGCTGCTGGGCACGCCGGATGGCGTGAAGCGCAGCGATTATTGAGTATCTGCCGGTCCCGCTGGAGGACCGTAGATGCATGAAAAAGGGTGCCGTAACAGGCACCCTTTTTGTTTTCCACCGGGCGGCGCAAAGCCGCGCTCAGCCAGATCAGGCAGCCGGCGGCGGCACGTAGCCCTGTGCCTGGTCGGCGCCTTCGCCGAAGAAGTACTTCTCGGTTTGCTTGAGCAGGTACTGGCGGGCCCGGGTGTCGGCCATGTTCAGGCGGTTTTCGTTGATCAGCATGGTCTGGTGCTTGAGCCAGCCAGCCCAGGCTTCCTTCGACACGCTTTGCCAGATCTTCTTGCCGAGTTCGCCCGGCAGCGGCGGCAGGTCAAGCCCTTCGGCTTCTTTGTTGAGCTTGACGCATTGAACCATGCGGGCCATGGGGAACTCCTTGTTTTCGTGTGAGGTAGCCGGCGCGGCGAGGCGGCCGGCCGTTGCGATGCCGCTATTGTAACGAAGCGGGGGCCAGCCTTCAGGCTACCCCCACCGCCGTCACAGTTTCTTCATCAGCACCATCGACTTGCGCTGCCAGTTGTAGAGCTTGCGCTTGTCTTCCGGCAGGTCGTCCACGGTGGCGTGGACAAAGCCGCGCTTGAGGAACCAGTGTTCCGTGCGGGTGGTGAGCACGAACAGGCGGTCAAGGCCGAGGCTGCGGGCGCGGCGCTCGATGCGCTTGAGCAGGCGCTCGCCGTCGCCGGTGCCCTGGGCTTCGGACGACACCGTCAGGCAGGCCATCTCGGCCATGCCTTCGCGCGGGTAGGGGTAGAGCGCGGCGCAGCCGAACAGCACGCCATCGTGCTCGATCACCGAGAAGTTGGCGATGTCGCGCTCGATCAGGTGGCGTCCGCGTGGCACCAGCGTGCCGTCCTGCTCCAGCGGGGCGATCAGCTGCAGGATGCCGCCGACGTCGTCCAGCGTGGCTTCGCGCAGGCTTTCCAGGTCGGTGTCGGAGATCATGGTGCCGACGCCGTCGTGCAGGAACAGTTCCAGCAGCACCGAGCCGTCCAGGTGGAAGGGGATCAGGTGGGCGCGCGGCACGCCGCCCTTGAGCGCCTTGACCAGGTGTTCCAGGTAATAGGAGACGTCGGGCGGCAGGTGGTTGTTCTGCAGCCGCTCGATGGCGGTGCGCAGCGACATTTCCGGCATCAGCTTGCCGACCGGGTCCTGCACGCCGGGGACCTCGGTGATGAATACCAGCTTGTCGGCCTTCAGCGCGATGGCGGTGGCGCTGGCCACGTCTTCCATCGACAGGTTGAAGGCCTGGCCGGTGGGCGAAAAACCAAGCGGCGAGAGCAGCACGATCTTGCCGTGCGACAGCGACATGCGAACCGACTCGCCATCGATCTTGCGCACCAGCCCGGTGTGCTGGTAATCCACGCCGTCGACAATCCCGAGCGGGCGGGCGGTGACGAAGTTGCCGGAGATCACCGACAGCTGCGCGCCCGCCATGGGCGTGTTGGGCAGGCCCTGGCTGAAGGCGGCCTCGATATCCAGGCGCAGTTCGCCGGCGGCTTCCTTGGCGCACTCCAGCGCCGCGTTGTCGGTCACGCGCACGCCGTCGGCGAATTGCGACTCGACATGGCGCAGCGCCAGTTGCTCCTCCACCTGCGGGCGCGAGCCGTGCACCAGCACGATCTGCATGCCCATGGCGTGCAGCAGGGCCACGTCATTGACCAGGGCGTTGAGGATGTTGGCCTTGACCAGCTCACCGCCGAAGGCGATCACGAAGGTCTTGCCGCGGAAGGCGTGGATATAGGGCGCGACCGCGCGCAGCCAGTCGACGAACTGCTGGTGGTCGGGGGCGCCGCGCTCGACGGGGTCGGCGCTGGTGGCAGGCGCGGGGAGCGCGCAAGGGTCGGTGACGGGCAGGGGCTCGTCCAATTCGGACGGCGCGGGCGCGTCGGCTGGCGTGTCGGTTCTTGCATTCATGCCGCGGATTATAATCCCGGCCAATGTCAGCACAACGCCCCGCCAAACCTTTGTCGCCGGATCGGAAAACCGATGCCGGCCGCCCCGCGCCCAAGGCCGCCCCCTCGCCAGCCCAGCCCGCTGTCCAGCCCGTCGCCAGGCCGGCGCGCGCACCTGCCCTGGCCGCTGCGCCGGCGGCCGGCCAGCGCCCG